>DATLMQ010000023.1:0-6908 GCA_035537215.1 Acidobacteriaceae bacterium | reverse complement strand
GCAGGGCGTCCGCAACGGAGGCCCCACCGGCCGCTCCTACGGCATCATCGACACCCTCCACCTCGCCGAGGTGGCCCGCGCCGCCGCCCACCTCCGCACGTCCATGGCCCCGGCCGACTACGCCGCCGTCCAATCCTGGTTCCGCGACTACCTTGCCTGGATGAAGTCCAGCGCAAAAGGCCGGAAGGAGCGCGACGCCACCAACAACCACGCCCTCGCCTGGGCGCTCCAGGCCGCCGAGTTCGCCCGCCTCGCCGACGACTCGCTCACCCGCGACGAGCTCCGCTCCCGCTTCCAGACCGTCCAGCTCCCCGGGCAGATGGCCCCTGACGGCAGCTTCCCTCGCGAAACCGCCCGCACCAAGCCCTTCGGTTACTCCATCTTCCAGTTCGACATCGCCTGCGCGCTCGGCTGGTCGCTCAGCACCCCCGGCTCCGGCGGCGACCTCCTCCGCTTCGCCCTGCCCGACGGCCGCAGTCTCTGCAAAGCCGCCGCCTTTCTCACGCCCTTCCTCGCCGACAAATCCCGCTGGCCCTTCCCCCATGACGTCCAGCACTGGGACGCCTGGCCCGTCCGCTCCCCTGGCCTGCTCTTCTGCGGCCTCGCCTGCCACCACCAGGACTACATCGCGCTCTGGCGCCGTCTGGACCCCGACCCCACCGATCCCGAAGTGATCCGCAACTTCCCCCTCCGCCAGCCCCTCCTCTGGGTCGCTTGATCCGCCTCACGGCTTCGGCCGCCGCAGTTCCCGCTATCATCAAGCTCATCCCGCGCAGGAGTGCCTCTTTGAACATGCTCCGCCGCTCGCCCCGGGCGACCGCCGCTCTTCTCTCCCTGTTCACCCTCTCCTCCGCCACCGCCACCCTCGCCCAAACGCCCGCCCCGCCTTCCGTCGCCCCGGCGCGCGCCCCGCACGCCATGGTCGTCACCATCCACCACGACGCCACGGACGCCGGCCTCGAGGTTCTCCGCGAAGGCGGCAACGCCGTCGACGCAGCCGTAGCTGTGGGTTTCGCCCTCGCCGTCGTCCTGCCCCAGGCCGGCAACATCGGCGGTGGCGGCTTCATGCTCATCCGTCCGGCATCGAAAAAGCTCGCCCACGGTCAGCCCCGCTTTCTCGACTACCGCGAGAAGGCCCCCGCCGCCGCCACCGCCAACATGTACCTGGACGCGCAGGGCAATGTCATCCCCAGGATGTCCATGGTGGGCCCCCGCGCCGCCGGCGTCCCCGGCTCCGCCGCCGGCCTTGTGTATGCGGAAAAGCACTTCGGTCGCCTCTCACTCCCGAAGGTCATGGCGCCGGCCATCCGCCTCGCGCGCGAGGGCTACATCCTCTCCGACGAAGAAGCCCGCGCTCTCCACGCCGACCTCCTCACGCAGTTCCCCGAGTCGCACCGCATCTTCCAGCGCGATGGCCGCTTCTATGCCGCCGGAGACCGCTTTCAGCAGCCCGAGCTCGCCCACACCCTCGAGCTCATCGCCCGCAAGCCCCGGACCTTCTACCGCGGAGCCATGGCCCGGCAGATCGCCGCCTTCGAGCAGTCCAGCGGCGGCCTCATCACCGCCAAGGATCTGCGCCAGTACCGTGTCAAGGAGCGCACGCCGCTCCTCGGCCACTACCGCGGCCTCGACGTCCTCACCTCACCCCCGCCCAGCTCCGGCGGCATCGTCCTCATCGAGCTCCTCAACATCCTCTCCGGCTACGACCTCAAGCACCTCCCCAGCCAGCCCGCCGGCGCGAGCTCGGAGATCGGTGCCGCCTCAGAGACCGGCGACCGCTCACCCGCCCAGGTCCACTACATCGCCGAAGCCTTTCGCCGCGCCTACATGGACCGCGCCGACTTTCTCGGCGACCCCGACTTCAACCCCCACATGCCGCTCGCACAGATGGCCGACCCCGCCTACGCCGCCGCCTGGCGCAAGTCCATCGACCCCGAAAAGCCGTCGGCCTCCGCCTCTCTCGTGCGTCCCGCCGGCTTCATGCCCGAGCCCCCGAAGCTCTCTCCCATCGCCCACGAATCCAACGAGACCACTCACTTCTCGGTCGTCGACGCCGACGGCAACGCCGTCGCCTCCACCTACACGCTCAACTTCCTCTTCGGCAGCGGCATGACCGTCCCCGGCCTCGGCTTCCTGCTCAACGACGAGATGGACGACTTCGCCTCCAAGCAGGGCGTGCCCAACGGCTTCGGGTTGATCCAGGGCCCGGCCAACGCCATCGGTCCTGGCAAGCGCCCGCTCTCCTCCATGACCCCCACGATCGTCAGCGAGCCCGACACTCGCGACCGCCGCGGCCGTGTGCGCACCCCGGGCAAACTTCGCCTCGTCCTCGGCTCCCCCGGCGGCTCCACCATCACCACCACCGTCGCCAACGACATCATCAGCGTCGTCGACAACGGCCTCGACATCCAGCAAACGGCCGACGCCCCGCGCTTCCACCATCAGTACCTTCCCGACACCCTCGACTTCGAAAAGTCCTTCCCCCACGACGTCGTTGACGCCCTCAAGTCGCAGGGCTACACCGTCCGCCAGCAGTCCACCTTCGACGAGAAGGCCCCCGGCACCTGGGGCGACTCCGAACTCATCTCCGTCGACCCCAAGACCGGTGAACTCACCGGCGGCCAGGATGGGCGCCACCACTTCGGCAAAGCCGCCGGCTACTGAGCCTCGCGCCGACAAACAGCCGGAACACACGCCCCGAACCACGGCCAGGGCTCGCCCGCGCCTTTCGCTGTTTGCCCTTGCGGCCCGGATCACACGAGCCTTACTGCACCACCTTCTCCACCGCGGCCTCAGCCAGCGGCTCCATGATCGCGTACCCCGCCGCATTGGGATGCACGCCATCGATGCTGATCCCCGGCTTCATCCCTCCGTCCGGTCCCGCCATCGCTGTGTAGTAGTCCAGATACACAACCTTCTGCTCCACCGCATAGCTCTGAAGCCATGCATTCAGCGCCTTGATCCGCCCCGGAGGGTCCGCCACGCCCGGCCGCCACGGATAAGTCGCCACCGGCAGCACCGAAGCCAGCACCACCTTGATCCCGTTCGCCCGCGCCAGGTCCACCATCGACCGGAACCCGTCCTCGATCGTCTCCGCCGTCTCCGTCCCCGTATTTCCGGCGATGTCATTCGTGCCCGCCAGAATCACCACCGCCGCCGGATGCAGGTTCACCACATCCTGCCGGAACCGCACCACCATCTGCTCCGTCGTCTGCCCGCTGATCCCCCGATTCACATACGCCTTGCCGGGAAAGAACTTGCCTCCGTTCCGCACCCAGGCATCCGTGATCGAGTCCCCGTAGAACACCACGCGGCCCGCCTCACTCCCCGGCAGCGACGCATTCGCCGCGGCATACCGGCTCAGCTGCGGCCAGTCCTCCAGCTTCTTCGCCATCGCCGCGCAGGAAATCTCCGCAGGCTTCGCCGCCGCCGCGCCCGAACCCGGCGCTCCACCGGCACCCTGCTGCGTTTGCCCCGCCGCAGAGCCCGCGGTCGAGACCGCCGCCATCAGCAACGCCAGAACACCCACTCGCACTCGCATCCGCACCTCACTGCACGCTTTCGCGTGCACCAACGTAACATCGCAGCGCACCTTCCGGGCACCCTCTCTGCACAGCCCGCCGCGCTACCCTAGAACTCGACCATGCAGCCCGGAATCTCCACGCATCTCTTCCTCCCTGAGCGCCTCACGCCCGGCCGCCTCGAATCCCTGCACGCCGCCGGCGCTCAGGTCATCGAGATCTTCGCCTCACGCCATCACTTCGACTACGCCGACCGTGGCGCTGTGCGCGAGCTCGCCAACTGGTTCCGCGCCCACCCCGTCGACGCCACCCTGCACATGCCTCTCTTCACCCCGGACGACGAGGCCATCTGGAGCCGCCACACCGCCGCCTCCCTCAACCTCATCGACACTCAGAAGTCCGCGCGCATCGCCGCCATGGACGAGGTCAAGCGCGCCCTCGAAGCCGGCGAGCAGATTCCCTTCCGCTCCTGCGTCCTCCACCTCGGCCTCAAGGACGACACCTGGGACACCCGCTCGCTCGACGACTCCCTCACCGCCATCGAGCACCTCAAAGCCTTCGCCGGCCCCCTCGGCATCCGCCTGCTTCTCGAAAACCTCTCCAACGCCGTCGCCACGCCCGAGCACCTCTGCGAGATCGTCCGCGTCGGCCACTTCAGCACCGTGGGCTTCTGCCTCGACCTTGGCCACGCCCACCTCGCCGAAGGCACCCCCGAGACCAGCCATGGCCCCGCCCGTTCCGGCATCGACCTGGCCTTCGAAGCCTTTACTGCGCTCGACGAGGCCAACCCACGCCTCGCCGAGCTCCACATCCACGACAACCACGGCGCGGACTCCGGCAGCGGCAAAGACGAACACCTCTGGCCCGGCGACGGCACCATCGACTTCAAAGCCGTCGACGCCCACATCGCCGCCCTGAAAACAAAACCCACCGGCATCCTCGAGATCGCCTACGACCTCGGCGCCGACCTGGGCGAAGTCACCCGCCGCACCCGCCGCGCCTGCGACATCATGCTCGAGCTCTAGACCCGATTCGGGAGTGAGATACTCGCACGTGCCATGAGCCTCGCCCTCGCATTTGCAATGCTGGCGGTCAGTACAACGCCAGTGTCCACTCACTGTCTACAGGAACATCAGGCGGCAAAAATCCTTCTGTCGCGAGATGTAGCGGAGTTGGACCGTGACCGGGAGGCGCTTCCTCCAAGCTTCATCTTCTACCTGATGCACGCTTACAGGCGCTTCCAGCTGGAGGGTTCAGTGGGCTCGGCGGGTCTCCTGCTGCAGGCTCTTCCACAGACGAAGGTGGAATACACCGCCACTTACGAGATAGATGCCGGAGATTGTGCAATTGCTCCGGGGGAAAGTCGTGCTCTGGATGCTGCCTACGACGGAATGGAGCTGATAGCTGCGAAGGCGCTCCTGCTGTCACCAGCGAACATGGATCAGTACGTCCGCTTCGGCATTTTTGCCACTCAGGATGTCCATTCGAGATTCGGAGCTCTTACCGTTCCTGTGTGCCGCGCCTACCCTCGGGCTTTCAAGAGGTCGGTAATGCGCATGCCCAGCAAAGATCGAAGCTGGTTCACAACCCATATCTTCGATGCCTGGCACTGCACCAACCGAATGCCCGAAGAAAAAGACTGGCTACGCCTCCCGGAACGGCACCCACACCTGCATCGGCGACCGCTCCCGGTTGGCCCACGCATAGTACGGAATAAACGTCAGCGTGCTCCGCTGCGCCTCTGCGCCGGCGCCCTTCGTTGACGCCGTCCGGTACAGCCCATCGCCCGCACCCGCCGACGACACCGTCCCCTCGTGCTCCAGCACCATCACTCCATCCAGCAGCCGCTCGTCGAACCGCGCCTGCGTTTCGCCGCCCTTGTGCACCGTGTAGTCCGCCAGGTTCACCTGCTGGCCCTTCGTCTTCTGATCCAGCCCCTCCATGCAGAACACGATCGGCCCCCGTTGCAGCGCCAGCTTGCCGAGATCATCCTTCACAGCCGGATTGGCCTCGATCATCTGCGGGCGCATATCGAACCCCAGCTCCACCACATCGCCTGCCTTCCACTGCCGCTTCACCGCGAGATACTGCCCGGCCTGCGCGCCTTCCACAGCCTTCCCATTCACCCGCACCGCGTTCCGCTGCGACCACCCCGGCATCCGCAGATACACCGTGAACTCCTTCACCTGCGCGGGCTCGACCGCAATCCGCACCGCTCCATCCCACGGATACTGCGTCGCCTGCGTCAGCTTCAGCCCCGTCCCATCCTCCAGGTGCCAGTTCATCTCCGACGCGTCATACAGGTGCACATACACCCCATCCTTGCTCGTCGAGTAGAAGTACCCGGGCAGGGAAGCGAACGTCCGCTCGATGTTCGGCGGGCAGCATGTCGTGTCGTACCAGGGATTGCGAATCACATCCCCCGTCGCCGGCTCAAACGCCAGCGGATTCCGGTAGCAGTACATCTTCCCGTCCAGCGACATCCCGCTGTTGATCCCGTTGTACAACGCCCGCTCGATCACATCCGTAAACCGCGCCTCACCCGTCGCCGCCAGCAGCCGCGCATTCCACATCACGTTTCCGATCGCCGCGCAGCTCTCGCCATACGCGCGCTCGTTCGGCAGCTCGTACGGATTCCCAAACGCCTCGCCCTCACTCCGCGCGCCCACGCCTCCGGTCACATACATCTGGTGCTCGCTCAGGTCATGCCACAGCGCATCCAGCGTCTTCCAATACTGCGGATCGCCCGTCTCCAGGAAGTAATCCGTCGCCCCGCAGCACGCATACATCGCCCGCACCGCATGCCCCTCCAGGTGCGTGCGCGTCGTAAACGGTTTGCCGCAGAACATGTACGTCAGCTGCTTCGGCGTAATCGTCCACCTCGAGTCGCCCTGCAGAATGTACCCGGCCAGCTGCAGGTAATCGCGCTTGCCCGTCGTCCGGTACAGCTCCACCAGCGCCATCTCTATCTCGGGATGCCCCGACACAATCGGCGTCTGCTTCGCTCCCGGCCCATAGTTCGGCAGCAGAAACCCATCCACAAACCTCATCCCCGCCTGCAGCAGCCGCGAATCTCCCGTCGCGCGATAGTACGCAATCGCCCCCTGCAGAAAGTGCCCCATGTTGTACAGCTCATGGCCCACCTCCTGCGTGTGCTGCTGCATGCGCAGCCCCTTGCGATCGTCCACGTAATACGTATTCAGATACCCGCTCGGCTCCTGCACCGCCAGCACCGGCGCAATCATTCCGTCCGCTACCGCCCGCAGCCCCGAGTTCGGCTCGCTCTGCAGCGCAAACCCCACCGCCTCCATCCACTTGTAGATATCCGAGTCCGAGTACACCGGCCCCTTCTGCGGCGCACCCGACTTCCCCTGCAGCCGCAGAAAG
>DATLMQ010000022.1:0-2108 GCA_035537215.1 Acidobacteriaceae bacterium | reverse complement strand
ACGCCGAGGCGGCCGGAGGTGCCGGCGCCGATGAGGAAGAGACGGCCGCCGGCGGCGAAGCGCTCGGTGAGGGCGTCGACGGCGCGGGCTATGGACGGGATCTCGGCGCGGACGGCCCTGGCGACGGTGGCGTCTTCGTCGTTGATGACGGTGAGCATCTCGGCGGTGGGGAGCTGGTCGATGTTCTCGGAGCGGGGATTGCGGGCTTCGGTGAGGAGGCCGGCGAGGTGGGTGGTGTCGGGCGAGTCGGGTGAGGTTGACATAGCTGAATGTCAGAGTAGACGGTCGGGGCGTTCTTTGGAGGGTGCGGTGTCGCCACGTAAGATAGAAGGGTTGCTTTCTGGGGAGTGTTTGATGATGACGACGGAGATGGTGATTGGCGCGCAGGTCGAAGCCGCGGCGAAGAGTGCAGGATTGACGGTGCTGGGGACGGAGGCGGGGACGGACTTCTCCGGTGGGCCGACGCTGCGGTTCACGCTGGCGCGTGCGGGTGAGACCGCGAAGACACAGGCGCTGGAGCTGAGTGCGGGGCTGGACCTGACGACCAAGGCGGAGCTGAGCGCGGGGCTGGCCACTTATCTGGCGGAGACGGAGAAGCGGCTGCGGAATCCGCGGCCGGACTGCTATCTGACGCTGGGTGGGTTGCCGCTGAGCTTTGGGAAGTTTGCGTGGCCGTTCCACGGGTCGACCAGCGGCGCGGACACGTATATCGTGCACGGGGAGACGCGGCTAGAGGACGGTGGGGAGAGTGTGCTGCACGCGAAGATCTCAGCGGCGATGACGGTGACCTTTCGCGAGGTGGTTCCGGCGCTGGAGCAGCCGTATGCGGAAGGCTTCATTTACAACGCGGTGCGCAAGACGATGGACCAGGGGCAGCTGGAGCTGGTGAAGAGCGGCAACCGCCAGCCGGTGCCGGTGACGACGCGGTACTACTCGACTAAGCAGCACCGGTTCATCTTCAACGACACGGACGAGCAGCAGCGGCGCGACTTCCTGGCGGGCAAGGTGTACTGGATGAGCGGCATGCTGGGCGGCGGGGCTCCGGTGTGGATGGCCGATCCGCGCGATGCGCAGTACCTGAACACCACGCCGGAGGAGCTGATCAAGGCGGTAGGCGCGCTGGGAGACGAGGGTGTGCTGGCCTTGAGCGAAGGCGGACAGTGGGCCGCGGCGACGGCGAAGCTGCAGGAGATGGGGCCACAGTTTGAAGCCGGGGTGCAGGATGCGCTGAGCTTTATCAAGCCGAGCTTCAACGAGAGCATGCGCGCCGGGCACACGAATATGTAGCGGGTCGCCGCAGACAGAAGAGATCAGCGTCTGCGGATGGGAGCGCTGTCCTCGGAACCGTCGTCGATAGACTGGGAGCAGCGGCGGACGAGATCTGTGCGGCTCGTGCGCGGGCTCGGATCGGCTGCGCGAGGTCTGTGGTGATGCCTGTGCCTTCTTCTTCTTCCCGGATGTATCTTGCCGCTGCTGTGCTGATGGTGGCCGTTCGCGGGTCGTGCGCTCCAGTGGAGAGGCATGGCCCTGCGGCGAAGACAGAAGCCGTGGTGATGCTGAGCGATCTGCATCTCGACCCTTTTCGGGATGCGGCTCTGCTGCCGTCGCTGCGGGAGGCGCCGGTGTCGGAGTGGGCGCAGATCCTGAGCCGTCCGGCTGCGCCGACCGAGGCTGCGGTGTTCGATGCGCTGCAGAAGCGGTGCCAGGTGCGGGGAGCGGACTCCTCGTGGGCTCTGCTGGAGCGAAGCCTGGCGGAGGCGAAGCGGCGGCAGCCGAAGCCGCTGTTTGTGACAGTGAGTGGCGATCTGCTGGCACATGGATTTCCGTGCCGTTTTCGCGCGCTCGCGCCGAAGGCCACGGGGGAAGATCTCTCTGCGTTCTCGGCGAAGACGATGGCGTTTCTGGCGCTGCAGCTGCGCGCGACCTTTCCCGGAGCGCCGGTGTACGTTGCGCTGGGCAATAACGACTCCGGCTGCGCGGACTATAGGGAGACGCCGGACAGCGGGTTTCTCCGCGCGACGGCGACGATCCTGGCGGACAATCTGCACGATGCGAAGAGTCGTGCGGAGCTGCTGAGCAGCTTTGCGGTGGGCGGGGACTATAGCGTG
>DATLMQ010000021.1:0-5887 GCA_035537215.1 Acidobacteriaceae bacterium | reverse complement strand
TCGACGCTCTGCACCTTATGTAAATGTTCGGAATACTTGATTCGCAGGACGAGCCGAAAGCTCTCAATCCAGCAGCACAGCTCTCAATCCACAGCCCACCAGCCCCACCCTCAGTCCAGCAGGTGCAGCTCTTTGCCCGGCTTGAACCGCACCGCGCTCCCCGGCGAGATGCTCACCTCGGCGCCCGTCCGCGGATTCCGTCCCACGCCCGTCTTGCGCGGCTTCACCGTGAACACGCCAAACCCGCGCAGCTCGATCCGGTCCGCCCGCCGCAACGCCTGCTTCATCCCATCGAAGATCGCATCCACCGCTGCCTCAGCCTTCGTGCGCGGCAGTCCCGTGCGTTCGACGATTCGCTGGACAAGGTCCTGCTTGATCACCTGAGGCCGCCTCTCTTCGTTCCCGCGAGCACACGCTCCTTGCCGATCGAAGCCACGCCCGCACCCCGATGGTAGGGAGGCCCCTTTCGCTTGTCAAACGTGCTGCCTGACTTTGGGATACGCTCAAAGACACACCGGATATTCTGGAGCGGAGGCGTCTGCGCAAGACTCATGCCGGCCGCCGGGGGAGAACGATGTCGATCAAGAGCGACAAGTGGATTCGGCGGCAAGCCGTCGAGAACCGGATGATTGAGCCCTTCAGCGAAAAGCAGGTCCGCGAAGGCGTCATCTCCTACGGCCTCTCGTCCTACGGCTACGACCTCCGGGTCTCCGACGAGTTCAAGATCTTCACCAACGTCAACAGCGCCATCATCGACCCCAAGGCCTTCGACGAGCGCTCCTTTGTCACCGTCCAGGCCCAGAGCGTCATCATCCCGCCTAACTCCTTCGCCCTCGCCCGCTCCATCGAGTACTTCCGCATCCCCCGCGACGTCCTCACCATCTGCGTCGGCAAAAGCACCTACGCCCGCTGCGGCATCATCGTCAACGTCACCCCCTTTGAACCCGAGTGGGAAGGCTTCGTCACCCTCGAAATCTCCAACACCACCCCCCTTCCCGCCCGCGTCTACGCCAACGAAGGCCTCTGCCAGATATTGTTCTTCCAGAGCGATGAGGTCTGTGAGGTAAGCTATGGCGACCGCAACGGAAAATATCAGCGTCAGCAGGGCATCGTCCTGCCCAAGCTCTAACCCCAGGGCCCGCTCCCTCCCGATCGGCCCCTGCACCAAGGCAAACCAGACATGACCAGCCCGGCGGCACCAGCGAGGATCGGCATCGTGGCCTCGGACCCGCTGCGCCTCATGGGCATGGAAGCCATCCTCTCCGAGCTCCCCGGCATGGTCGGCGTCCCCCTCGAGCTCGAGCAGGTCGGCTCCGCCGGCGAGCTCGCCGTCCTTCTGCTCGAAGCCCGCAGCGCCGGCGAAGGCACCCCCGAGATCATCGTCCGCCTCCGCCGTGAGCGCCCCCGCATGCGCATCGTCGTCATCGGCGAAAGCCTCGACCCCCACTTCATCGAACATGTCATCGGCGCCGGCGCCAAGGGCTACCTCGCCGAAACCGCCAGCGAATCCGAGATCCGCATGGCCCTCGAGGTCGTGCTCGACGGCTCGGTCTGGGCCCCGCGCAAGATCCTCGCCAAGCTCCTCGAAGGCGGTACCGCCGCCACTCCTCCGGCAAGCCCCGGCAGCGATCGCATCGAAGGCCGCATGACCGCACGCGAGCGCGAAGTCCTCGCCCTGCTCATGGACGGCCGCTCCAATCGCGCCATCGCCGAAGCCCTCGGCATCGACGAAGCCACCGTCAAGGCTCACCTCGGTCGTATGCTGCGCAAGACCGGAGCGCATAATCGCGTCGAGCTCACCCTCCGCGCCATCGAAGAACGTTCCGGTCAGTAGCTCGTTCCGGTCAGTAGATCCCGCCATCTCCCTTCCTGCATTCGCTCTCCGCGCATCAAGATCATCATCCCCCAAAGGTCTACAGCCCTCTGTACTCTTGTGGCGACGCACATCGTGGCTCACAGTTACTGCAGTACAGACCTGGGAGAAGAGGGTTGCGGGTACGGCCGGAGACGGTCAAACCCGCAACCCCATTTTTTATGCAACCTCCGGCCCCCGCCCCTCCATCAGAGGGATTGATGACACTGCGCCCAGTGTGAAGGCCGCAAACTCAGATGTTTTGAAAGGTAAGGCAATGAAGAAGCTTGTTGGAGCATTATGTGGAGCTGCACTGATGGTGGGCATGGTCCCCTCCCGCGCAGCTGATATGGACAAGATGAACGATCGGCTGAACGACGCCGCGGCCGTCATTCAGGAGGTCATGGCGACCCCCGACAAGGGCATCCCGTCCTCGATCCTCGCCGGCGCCTCCTGCGTCGTCGTCATCCCGAGCTACAAGAAAGGTGCCTTCGTCGTCGGCGCGCAGTACGGCCAGGGCGTCGCTACCTGCCGCACGGCACGCGGCTGGAGCGCTCCGGTCTTTGTCAAGCTTCAGGGCGGAAGCTTCGGCTGGCAGATCGGCGGTCAGTCCACCGACCTCGTCATGGTCGCCATGAACCAGCGCGGCCTGCAGGACATGCTCAAGAACAAGTTCAAGATCGGCGCCGATGCCGCTGCCTCTGCCGGCCCGGTTGGCCGCAACGCGCAGGCCGGAACCGACTGGAAGCTCAACGCCGAGTTCCTCACCTACTCGCGTAGCAAGGGCGCCTTCATCGGCCTCAGCCTCGACGGCACCGTCGTCTCCCAGAACGAGGACGACATGCGCGCCGAGTACGGCTCTGCGATTCCCTTTGAGACCGTTCTCCGCGGCAGCAAGCCCGTTCCCGCGAACGCCCGCCACTTCGTCAGCACCGTGGCCCGCTACTTCGTGGCCGCCAAGGCTGACCACTAAACCTCCAGTCATGACTGAAGCCGCGTAAGACGGTTCAGGGCAAGGCGGTACGAGGCGGCTTCGGCCGCCTCCCTTTTTTTGCCCCCGATCCCCTGCTGGCCCGATCCACTGCCAGCCCGATCACTGTCAGCCCCGGCTCCGCTGCCATCGCTCCACGACGCCTTTGCGTACACTTGAGCCGTTGACCCCCGATCCCCAGAACACGTCCCCCGATCCCCGGAACGCAGATCCCCAGAGCCCGCCCGGCCTCCCCGCGAACACGCGCGCGCCGCAAGCCTCCGCCCGCGAGTGGCTCGAATTCCTTCTCCTCCGCCTCCTTGTCGGCTCCATCGGCATCCTCCCCCGCCCGCTCGCCCGCGCCGCCGGAGCCTCCATCGGCGCCGCCGCCTGGCTGCTCCTCCCCCGCCTCCGCCGCGTCGGCCTCCGCAACCTCGAGCTCGCCCTCCCCCTCCGCCCGCCCGCCGGCCGCGACCGCATCCTCCGCCGCCTTTACACCCTCCTGGGCTGGCACCTCGCCGAGTTCTGCCGCCTTCCCCGCATCACCCGCGCCAACGCCGAGCATCTCTTCCGCTACGACGGTCTCGACCACTACCTCGCCGCCCGCGCCAAAGGCCGCGGCGTCCTCGTCCTCACCGGCCACCTCGGCGCCTGGGAGCTCTCCAGCTTCTTCCACTCCCTCATGGGCTATCCCATGGGCATGGTCATCCGCCGCCTCGACAACCCCCTCGTCGACGCCTTCGTCAACCGCATCCGCTGCCTCCACGGCAACCGCGTCCTGCACAAGGACGACTTCGCCCGCGGCCTCCTCCAGTCCATGCACCGCGGCGAAACCGTCGGCATCCTCATGGACACCAACATGACGCCCCCCCAGGGCGTCTTCGTCCCCTTCTTCGGCGTCCCCGCCTGCACCGCCTCCGGCCTCGCCCGCATCGCCGCTCACTCCCAGGCCGCCGTCCTCCCCGGCTTCCTCCTCTGGGAGCCCGCCGAGAACATGTACATCCTCCACTTCGGCCCCGAGCTCACCCTCCAGCACACCGCCGACCCCGCCGCCGACGCCCTCGCCAACACCGCCCTCTTCACCTCCACCCTCGAGTCCTGGATCCGCCGCTACCCCGAGCAGTGGCTCTGGGTCCACCGCCGCTGGAAGACCCGCCCCCCCGGCGAGCCGAGCCTCTACCCCTGACACCTGCCCCAGCTGGCCCACCTGCAGCATCCCCCGATCCTTCCGTATGCTGGTGTGCACATGAAAGTCCTCGCCACCGCGATCCTCCTGCTCTCCGTCCCCGCCGTCGCCCAGCAGCCCACCGTCTGGCGTTTCGACAACCTGTCCAAAGTCGGCAACGCGCAGGTCACGACCGTCGGCAATCCTCAGGTCGTCGACACCCCCATCGGGAAGGCGATCCACTTCGAAGGCCACGGAAACACCGAGCCCGCCAACCCCAACAGCGGCAACCCCACCGGCGACGCTCTCCTGCTCAACGCCGCTCCCCTCTCCGGCGCCGCCACCTACACCTTTGAGGTCCTCTTCCGCCCGTCCTCCCAAGGCGCTCCCGCCCAGCGCTTCTTCCATCAGCAGGACCTCAACTCGCAATCCCGCCGCATGTTCGAGATCCGCATCCGCGGCAACCAGTGGTGCCTCGACACCGTCGGCGTCGACGCCGGTCCCCGCCCCGAGCAGCAGGGCATCCTCCTCGCCTGCGACCCCGCGCATCTCCATCCCCTCGATCGCTGGTACACCATCGCCGCCACCTACGACGGCACAACGCTCCGCAGCTACGTCAACGCCGAGCTTCAAGGCGAAGTTCCCGTCACCCTCGCTCCCCTCCCGCCCGGCTCCACCTCCGTCGGCACCCGCATCAACAAGCGCGACTTCTTCACCGGAGACGTCTTCTCCGCCCGCTTCACACCCCGCGCCCTCTCCCCCGCGGACCTCCTGAAAGTCCCCTCCGCTGCCGGCAAATAGCCCCCCTCCTCCCCTCCCTCCCCGCGATCCCCCGCTCCCTCGCCAACCCGCACTCCGTTTGCTAGCTTGGCGTTGATGGCAAGCGCTGCACCGCATCCGCTCAGCGAGACGATCGAGACTCTCTACCGCTCAGAATCCGGCCGGATCCTGGCCACCCTCGTGCGCCTCCTCGGCGATCTCGATCTCGCCGAAGAGGTCATGCATGAAGCCTTCGCCGCCGCTTTGGAAGCATGGCCCCGGACCGGCGTGCCGGCGAACCCTCGCCCCTGGCTCATCTCCACCGCACGCTTCAAAGCCATCGACGGCATCCGCCGCCGCGCCCGCTTTGACGGTGCCCAGCAAGATCTCATCGCCCACATCGAAGCCCACAGTGCCAACCAAACACCGGATGACGAGATCGAAGACGACCGCCTCCGCCTGGTCTTCACCTGCTGCCACCCCGCTCTTCCTCCGGAAGGCCAGGTCGCCCTCACCCTCCGCGAAGTCTGCGGCCTCACCACCGAAGAGATCGCCCGCGCCTTCCTCGTCACCCCCGCCACGCTTGCCCAGCGCATCGTGCGCGCCAAGGCAAAGATCCGCGAGGCCTCCATCCCCTACGACGTTCCCTCACCCGAAGACCTCCCCGAGCGCCTGAACACCGTGCTTCAGGTCATCTATCTCGTCTTCAACGAGGGCTACTCCGCCGCCGCAGGATCCGAGGTCACCCGCGCCGAGCTCACCCTCGAGGCCATCCGCCTCGGCCGCCTCCTCGTCGAGCTCCAGCCCGAGCCCGAAGTCATCGGTCTGCTCGCCCTCATGCTGCTGCAGGAGTCCCGCCGCACGGCCAGGTCCTCTCCCACCGGAGAGCTGATCCTGCTCGAACATCAGGATCGCTCCCTCTGGAACCGTGAACAGATCGCCGAAGGTGTATCCCTGGTCGAGCAGGCCCTCAAGTCCCGCCGCTTCGGCCCGTACACTCTCCAGGCCGCCATCGCCGCCGTCCACGCCGAGTCCGCCTCCACCGCCGCCACCGACTGGCCCCAGATCGTCGCGCTCTACAACCAGCTCGTGCGCCTCCAGCCTTCGCCCGTCGTCCATCTCAACCGCGCCGTCGCCATCG
>DATLMQ010000020.1:0-5594 GCA_035537215.1 Acidobacteriaceae bacterium | reverse complement strand
GCCGGAAGGCCGGGGTGAGCCGCGTCCCGCTCGGCCCACGCATGTGCAGGTGCACCTGCAACGCCGCCAGAACGCCGCCAGCGACCTGGTCTGGGAGAATGTTCCCGCGGGGATAGCGACCATCACGCAGGCGTACGAGGGACCGGGTCTGAACCAGCCCGATCTGGCGCTGTGGGTGGGAACGGTGAGCTTCGCGGCCATGCCCGACGCGGACAGCTTCCGCCTGCTGATCGAGGAGTTCGAGTTCATCTCCGCGAGCTACACGGTGCAGGGCGGCGCTCCCGGGCGCTTGATCTATGCCGAGGCATTCAGCGTCGATGCGGCCCTGGTACGCGAATAATCCGGCGGCACGCGCGTCCCCGTATGAATCGGACGCTTGCTCGAAAGCGAAGATCCGGCGAAAATAAAACGATGAGCCGCGGTGCCATCCGATGAAGCGCTCCGGCACTGCCGACCTTCCGCTTCATGGCGGCCGTGTTCCACCGTGGCTGGCGCAGCGGATGACCGCTCTGGGTACCGCGATCGCGGAGCATATCCTGCTCGACTACGGCGCGAGCGAGCTTCTCAGCCGCCTCAGCGATCCGTTCTGGTTCCAGGCGTTCGGTGCCGTGATGGGCATGGACTGGCACTCCTCCGGCATCACCACATCGGTCATGGGAGCCTTGAAGCGTGGGCTGAACCCGCGCTCCGCGGAGCTCGGCCTCGCTGTCTGCGGAGGTCGCGGACGGCACTCCGTGCGCACACCCGAGGAGCTTCGTTCCTTTGGCCTGCGCACCGGACTTGATGGAGAGGCGCTGGCGCGAACCAGCCGGCTTACGGCTCGCGTGGACAACAACGCGGTGGCGGACGGCTTTCAACTTTACCTGCACGCGTTTGTCGTGACGGCCTCCGGGGAGTGGGCCATCGTGCAGCAGGGAATGAATCCTGCAAATCATTCGGCGCGGCGGTATCACTGGCACTCGGCATCGGTGCGCGACTTCGTGTCCGATCCACACGCAGCGATCCTTGGCAGACCGCAGGGCGAGATCCTGAACTTGGTCGACGCGCGCGCTGCCGCGGCACAGCAGGCTCTGTTGGAGATCGCGAAGACGCCTGTGGAGCAGACCCTTGCGGACGCGCGCAAACTCACCATGCCCGCGCATCACGATGTCCGTGCAAAGGACGTGGACCTGAAGCGCCTGGGGGCTGTGCTGGCCGTCGCGCACGAGGCGGAGCTTCGCGACTTCGCCTCGCTGCTGCTCCTGGAGGGGCTCGGTCCACGCACGCTGCAGTCGCTGGCGCTGATTGCGGAGGTGGTGCACGGAGCACCGAGCCGATTCTCTGATCCGGCGCGGTTTTCGTTTGCGCACGGCGGCAAGGACGGGCACCCGTTCCCGGTGCCGCTCAAGACCTACGACGAGTCGCTTGCAGTCTTGAGGCGCTCGCTGGAGGCCGCGCGTCTCGGGCACACAGATAAGGTGGAGGGTTTCAAACGTCTCGACCGGCTGACGCGTTCCGTCGAAAAGGACCGTCATCCTCTGGCCGACTTCGATGCTGCCCTGGACCACGAGCGACGGATCTCGAAGTCGCTCGGCGGAAGAACGGTCTTCGACGACAGGCCGCCTGCGAAAGGGACCCGCGAACCTCTGCAACGATCGCTCTTCTGAGAGCTCGACTGCGAGTCGTCTATCTGCTCGCAAAGCTGATGCTGCAGCCGTCGGCAGCTGAGGATGGTATGACTAGGAGGGGTGTCTCACCGGACATCCGGCAGCGCGGCACGCGGACACGGGAGAACAAAACTGACACGATGTCCGCCGGGCTAGCGCACGTTCTTCTTCTGTCGATTGTGGCTGCAAGCCTGCTGCTGATGCTGCTTCGTCCGAAGAACCTGCCGGAGGTCTACTGGGTAGGCGCGGGAGCCGTGCTGCTTGTGGCGCTGCGGTTGGTGCCGCTGCGCCTGGCGGCCAGGGCGGTCGCGAAAGGAACGGACGTCTATCTCTTTCTTATCGGGATGATGTTGCTCTCTGAGCTGGCGCGGGAGAACGGCGTCTTCGACTGGCTGTCCTCGATTGCGGTGAGCAGCGCTCGCGGCTCATGCTCGCGGCTGTTTGCGTGGACCTACGCGATCGGCACCGCGGTGACGGTCTGCATGTCCAACGATGCGACGGCCGTCGTGCTGACACCGGCGATCCTCGCCGCGGTCCGCCGGTCCAAGGTGCAGCCGCTGCCGTATCTCTTCGCATGCGCGATGGTGGCCAACGCGGCATCGTTCTTTCTGCCGATCGCCAATCCCGCGAACCTGGTGGTCTTCCAGGCTGGGGTGCCGCCGCTGGGCCGCTGGCTGGCGGTGTTCCTGCTGCCCTCCGTTCTTTCCACCGCCGCTACGTTCGCAGTCCTGCGGTGGTACTTTCGCAGGGAGCTGCGCGGCTCGATCGACTCCACCACGCCTGCAGCGGAGCTCGACCGCTTCGGCAGGATCGTTCTCGCGGGCATCGTCATGGTCGTGCTGCTGCTTCTGCTGACCTCGGCCCTGCATCGCGATCTCGGCCCGCCGACCTGCCTTGCTGCGCTCGCCGTCGCAGCCATCGTCTGCGTGCAGCGCCGCTCCAGTCCGCTGCCTCTGGCAAGGGAGATCAGCTGGACTACGCTGGCGCTGGTCGCGGCGCTGTTCGTGATGGTGGATGCGGTCGCGAGTATCGGCGCGCTGCACTGGACCCAGGCGGCCCTGCGCTGGCTCGAGTCCCTGCCGCCATCTGCGGGGGCGATGCTGAGCGCCTTCCTGGTGGGGGCAGGGAACAACGTCATCAACAATCTTCCGATGGGGCTGATCGCCGGAAGCGCGGTCTCCGCGGAACATACGCGTGGGCTGATCGCGAATGCGGTGCTGATCGGCGTCGATCTCGGGCCCAACCTTTCGGTGACCGGATCTCTGGCGACCATTCTCTGGCTGATCGCTCTTCGCCGCGAGAAGCTCGATGTCAGCTTCGTGCGCTTTCTGCGGCTCGGCGCGATCGTCATGCCGGTGGCGCTGGCGGCCAGCGTCCTCGGCCTGCTCTGTATGCACCTGATCTTTCCCGCGCTGTAACGCGCATTGCGTATGCTGTTCTTGATCCGGACGCACGCAGAGACGGCGAGATCCGGACCGAGATCTGGACCGAGATCCGGACAAGGAGCAGCCATGGGATGGAATCGGAGTCGGGTCGCAGGCATCTGCGCGGCCGCAATCGTGATGGCCGGTGTCGCGAGCTCGGCAGCGCAGTCGCCGTATCGCGTGATCGATCACTGGAAGATCGGCGGCTCCGGCGGCTGGGATTACCTGGTGGCGGATCCCGGTGCGCATCTGCTGTACGTGACCCACGGACCGCGCGTGGAGGTGCTCGATACGAAGACCGGGCGCAGCGTCGGTGCGATCACCGGGATGAAGGGAACGCACGGCGTCGCTCTCGATAGCGACGGACGCTTCGGCTACATCAGCGATGGCGGCGGTAATGACGTCGTCGTCTTCGACCGCAAGAGCTTCGCGACCGTGGCCACGATCCCGGCGGGCACCAATCCCGACGGCATTCTCTTTGAGCCCACTACGAAGACCGTATGGGCCTTCAACGGGCGCAGCAGGGACGTCACCGTGATCGACACCGCCACACGCACGGCCGTCGCCACCATCGCGCTGCCCGGCAAGCCGGAGTTCCCGCAGGCGGACGGCAAGGGCCACGTCTTCGACAACATCGAGGACAAAAACAGTATCGTGGAGCTCGATGCGAGCGCGCGCAAGCTGCTCGCCACGTGGCCGCTGCAGGGCTGCGAATCACCTTCGGGGATGGCGATCGACCTGCCCCATCACCAGCTCCTTTCGGTGTGCGACGGCAAGAAGATGGCGGTCGTCGATGCGACAAACGGAAAGCAGCTCGCCTCGCCTGAGATCGGCGACAGCCCCGACGCCGCGGGCTTCAGCGAAAGCCATCAGGTGGCATTTAGCTCGAACGGCGGCGATGGAACGCTGACGGTCCTGGACGCCGCGCACGGCTACAAGGTCCTCGAATCTCTGCCCACACAGAAGGGAGCGCGGACCATGAGCTACGACCCGCAAAACGACCGTGTCTACCTCGTGACAGCGACGTTCGGCGCCCGTCCTGAACCGTCCGCCGCGGCTCCCCACCCGCGGCCTGCGGTGGTGCCTGACACCTTTGAAGTGCTGGTGGTTGGCCGCAAATAAATCCACCCGCATATCGCCTGCGAAGAGGCCTGCGCGAGCGGGCCTCTTCTGCGTTCGGAGCGGTGGAGAGCTACGCCGTTTCGGCCGTCGCCGGGGTGTGAGGCGTCAGCAGGTAGTACACCACCGGTGTGACGATCAGGCTGAGCAGCATGGAGATCGCAAGGCCCCCGATGACAGAGATGGCGAGCGGCTGCAGCATCTGCGAACCCGCTCCCAGAGCCAGCGCCAGCGGGAACATGCCCGTCACCGCGGCGATCGCCGTCATCAGAATCGGCCGCAGGCGGCGCTGCGCCGCCATCAGCATGGCTTCGCGAGCGCCCGTGCCCTCCGCGCGAAAACGCTCATCCGCATCCAGCAACAGGATGCCGTTCTTGGCGACGATGCCGATCACCATGATCAGTCCCATGAACGAGGCCACGTTGAACGTGGTGCCAGTCACCAGCAGCGCCAGCACGACGCCGCCGATGGAGAGGATTGAAGAGATCAGGATGGCGAATGGCGCGGCCAGGTTGCGAAATTCCGCGAGCAGCACGCCGAAGACGAGCACCAGAGCGAGCAGCAGCACCTTCAGCAGATCGGCGAAGGACTTCTGCTGTTCCTGGTAGGTGCCGCCGTACTCCACGCGCACGCTTGAGGGCAGATGCATGGCCGCGACGCGCTGCTGCACGTTGCGCACGGCGGTCCCGAGGTCCGTTCCTTCGAGCCGCGCCGTCACCGTGACCAGCCGCTGCAGGTTCTCACGGCGGATCTCATTCTGCGGCGGCAGCTGCGTGATCTGCGTCATCGAACCCAGCGACGCCGTGCGCCCCGAGCTGGCGTTGAACACCGTATTCCGAATGGTCTCGAGCGACTGTCGTGTCTCGTCGCCGAGCCGGACGCGAATCGTGTACGGCCTGCCATTGGCAATCAGCGGATCGTTCACCGTAACGCCATCCAGGATCGAAGTTGCATCCTCGGCCACTTCGGTCGGCGTAAAGCCGAGCCGCGCGGCCAGCACCGGGTCGACGACAAAGTTGGTGGCCGGTCCGCTGATGGTGTTGTCCACACCGTTCTCTACGTCGACCACGCCCTTGATCTGGCTGATCTCCTTGCCCACGCGCGGCGCCAGTTGGGTCAGGAGCCTCTCGTCTTCGGTGAACAGCTTGATCTGGATAGGCTCGGGAGCGTTCGAGAGATCGCCGATATTGTCCTGCAGCACCTGTGTGAACTCGACGTCCAGCTCCGGCTCGGTCCGCTTGAGCTGCGCCCGCACGTCGGCCATGATCTCATCGATGCCGCGGCTCCGGTCGTTCTTCAGCTTCACGGTGAAGTCGCCGTAGTTCGCCTCCGTGACCTCGGCGATGCCCATCTGCATGCCGGTCCGGCGGCTCGTGCTCTCCACCTCGGGCGTGCTTCGCAGGAT
>DATLMQ010000019.1:0-10959 GCA_035537215.1 Acidobacteriaceae bacterium | reverse complement strand
TCGCCGAAGCCACCTGGCAGTGCGGCGACCCCGGCATGCAGTACGACACCACCATCAACCGCTGGCACACCTCCAAGAACACCGCCCGCATCAACGCCTCCAACCCCTGCTCGGAGTACATGTTCCTCGACGACTCCGCCTGCAACCTCGCCAGCTTCAACCTCATGAAGTTCCTCACCCCCGGCGGCCAGTTCGACGTCGCCGCCTACCGTCACGCCATCGCCATCGTCACCACCGCCATGGAGATCATCGTCGACGCCGCCGGCTACCCCACCGAGCAGATCTCCCGCAACTCCCACGACTACCGCCCCCTCGGCCTCGGCTACGCCAACCTCGGGGCTTTGTTGATGGACTTCGGCCTGCCCTACGACTCCGACGCCGGCCGCGCCTTCGCCGCCACCGTCACCGCCATCCTCTGCGGCGACGCCTACGCCCAGTCCGCGCGCATCGCCGAGTCCTGCCCGCCCCTCGGCGCCGCCACCCCGCTCACCCAGCAGAACGGCGTCGAAGGCGGTGCCTGCCCCGGCTTCTACGTCAACCGCGAGCCCTTCCTCGACGTCATCCGCATGCACCGCGCGGAAGTCAACAACATCGACCGTTCCCTCAAGCAGAACAGCAAAGGCTTCAGCGACGCCCAGGGCTTCACCGCCCCCCAGCTCGACGAGCTCAAGTCCGCCGCCCAGGCCGCCTGGGACGAAGCCCTCGTCCTCGGCGAGCAGTTCGGCTTCCGCAACTCCCAGGTCACCGTCCTCGCCCCCACCGGCACCATCGGCTTCATGATGGACTGCGACACCACCGGCATCGAGCCCGACCTCGCCCTCGTCAAGTACAAAAAGCTCGTCGGCGGCGGCATGATCAAGATCGTCAACAACACCGTCCCCGGAGCCCTCTTCAAGCTCGGCTACAAAGACGCCGAGGTCCAGGCCATCGTCAACTACATCGACGCCACCGGCACCATCGAAGGCGCGCCCTCCCTCAAGCCCGAGCACCTCTCCGTCTTCGACTGCTCCTTCAAGCCCTCCAAGGGCACCCGCACCATCTCCTGGCAGGGTCACGTCAAGATGATGGCCGCCACCCAGCCCTTCCTCTCCGGCGCCATCTCCAAGACCGTCAACCTCCCCAACGACTGCACCGCCGATGACATCGCCGCCGCCTACACCGAATCCTGGCGCCTCGGCCTCAAAGCCGTCGCCATCTACCGCGACGGCTCCAAGGGCACCCAGCCATTGAACGTAAGCA
Source organism: Acidobacteriaceae bacterium (assembly GCA_035537215.1). Classification (GTDB taxonomy): domain Bacteria; phylum Acidobacteriota; class Terriglobia; order Terriglobales; family Acidobacteriaceae; genus Granulicella. The sequence goes on along the minus strand of DATLMQ010000019.1, from coordinate 9,720 downwards.
TGGCCGACAAGAAAGAAGCCTCTGCCGTCGACAAGAAGGACGAAAAGTCCGCCACCATTCCGGGTGCCCCATCCGTGGCGGCCTCATCGCCTCGGGTGGGCGACGACACCATCGCCGCTCTCGCCGCCGCCAACTCCCGCCTCCTCGCCGCCGAGCAGACCCTCACCGAGACCCAGCGCGCCAACGCCACCCTCGCCGCCCAGCTCGACGCCCTTCGTCGCTCCATGACCGAAGGCGCCGCCGCCGCCGCCCTCGGCTCCGACTTCGAGTCCGCCCAGGCTCCTCCCCGCGCCGTCCGCCACCGCCTCCCCGCCGAGCGCGCCTCCCTCACCCACAAGTTCTGCGTCGGCGGCCACGAGGGCTACGTCACCGTCGGCCTCTACCCCTCCGGCCAGCCCGGTGAAATCTTCGTCCGCATGGCCAAGGAAGGCTCCACCATCTCCGGCCTCATGGACTCCTTCGCCACCGCCGCCTCCCTCTGCCTCCAGCACGGCGTCCCCCTCAAAGTCCTCTGCGAAAAGTTCGCCCACACCCGCTTCGAGCCCTCCGGCTGGACCGGCAACGAGCACATCGGCTACGCCAAGTCCCTCATGGACTACCTCTTCCGCTGGATGCAGATCCGCTTCCTCTCCGGACAGCAGCTCTCCCTCTTCGCCAACCTCCAGCCGCCCACCCCCGGCGCCATCCCGGCCGCCGTCCCCTCAGAACTGTCATCCTTCCGCGAAGCGGGAGGATCTGCTTCCACCCCCGCCCCCGGTGCCCTCTCCATCCCCGTCGCCGGCACCGTCTCCGGCCCCGACAACACCGTCCTCCCCAACCTCTACGCCGCCGCCCACGAACCCACCGCCCCGGCCCTCGACCCCGCCCCCGGCCAGCCCTCCTCCTGGAGCGCCGACCAGCTCAACGACCGCCGCGCCCCCCAGGGAGGCATCGCCCCCGACCTCTCCGCCCGCTCCGGCATCGAGCCCGCGCCCGTCCCCTCCGTCGAAGACCGCGGCCTCTACCACGCCGCCTCGGCCATGAAGTCCATGTACGACATGGGCGACTCCCCCAGCTGCTCCACCTGCGGCGCCATCATGACCCGCAACGGCTCCTGCTACCGCTGCATGGAATGCGGCTCCACCTCCGGCTGCAGCTAAGGGAGGGCCACACGCGCTTTGCAAGCAGCAGCAAGAAGGACAAGCCCCGCCGTCAGGCGGGGCTTGTTGCGGAGCGGAATGAAACCACTTCCAAAAGGCTAAGGTAGCTCTAACTTAGCCTTATTCTCCGAAGCGCCTACGTCAGGAGAGGCCTCGATGGTTTGTGGTTGCGGCGGCTTTGGACGAGAGATATCAAAGCGGCGCGGCTTACATAATATCTCCAAGACGCATAATCCCCTTTCAACCGAAAGGAACATCGCGCTTGATGAAGCGGATACCAGGAGGGCACAGTCGCCAGTCGCTACGATCGCGACCTCACCTACTTGAACGTGTCCCATATCGCATGCCTGTAAAACGGCCTGGATAGCCAGCGGAACGCTTCCTCCGAATACAGCGAATGCGTCATTGACCAGCTTCAGAGTCGAACTGATAGAGCTTTGCGACCCACCGAAGGATTCGAACGGAAGTCTCGACGTGAGTATTGGAATTTCTACCCCTTGGAAGAACTTTCTGACTCTTGAAGATATTTGCGGATGAAACTGCTTACCTTGTCTCTGGAGACAGAAAAATGGAGAAAAAGTAACTGCGATGATCTTCTGCCCAAACTGCTCAAGCATGTTGTAAGCAAGTGCTGGTCCGTGACCTTCGGCCGTGAGAAAAATTACTTTACACCCCTGCAATTCCGGTCTTTTCTGAACGGTCCTCTTGATCACCTTCAGGACTTCTGAAAGATTCTCGTTTCCCTCGGAATCAAAATAGGTGATCGGGTTAGGCTTTGGCATCGGCATCCTCCTCCCAAGGAAGTGGTTGCAGCGCCAAGCGTCCACAAATCCACTTGTACACGGTGAAGAAGTCGGCTTCCGCCACGGAAACACCTTTGAGCAGCGGATCTCCATCATGGATGTGCTTTCTTTGTGGCAGATCCAGATGAAGGGGCGCCGTAAGCGGAACGCTCATTTCATGACAGTCCAGTCTGAAGATCAGTTGGCCTTGTTCTTCCATATATTGGTATGCGATCTTTTTTCGCGCGTTCGTTAGAAAATTTGCAGGCGGTGCTCCAACAAAAAGTTCTGTGACAATTAGGCGAGAACCGTCGATAAATTGAACTTCGAAAGCCAAGCGTTGGAGTTGCTCTGATCGAACATAGCGGTGCTCTCGAATGTCAGACGCGAAGGCGCATGAACGCAAAGCGGTGTCTATGCGATCGACATACTTGCTGTAGTTCTCCAGATCGAGCAAAGCGGTCCCCAAAAAGTCGAAAGCCCGATTTATTATCGGGCTTTCGGGAGTCGTCTGTTTCGCAAAGTTCTATGGGCGGACACTCTGAAGGTGGACAGTCTGAGTCTTGTGTCAGCAGAGTGGGTAGGAGGCTGTTGCAAAGGAAAGCCCACTCGCAAAAATCCGCATAACGACGAGCATCTCCTGCAGAGAGTTCATCGTGATTATCTTCGGAAAGCCATTTGCCAAGGAAGTCCCCCCAAGACATGTTGTACTTTGATTCGAAGGCGAAGATCCTGTTCAGGAAATAGGCTTCATCAACCACTTCTTCGACCAGTAGGCGTTGGATTGATGCATGCTGGATCATGATTGCACTCCCTTCTGGCCTCATCCACTCATCACTCGGATGCTGCCCAGTGCTGTCGTATTGCCAAATATACGGTCAACAACGTCCGTTTGGTTCAAGTGAACCGATTATCGGCGCAAGTGCCATCCCACTTGAGCCTTATTGTCTGATATCCGTATAGACGAGTCGATATTCGCCCATGTTTCCCGGCGCAGCTGAGACCCGCTTTGCTCTTTTACTCGTCTCACGACAGTCGGAGCTCCACCCCGTGACCTTTTGACCACGGCTCTTCTAAGGAGTAATCCCATGCTGCCACACACCGGAGCGCAAACGCCTGACTTGCGTGCCCAAACCCCGCCATTCCTTTGCCGAGTGCCCATTGAGGCCCCGCGCCTCACATTGTCTAGGCTGCGATATCCTTCTCCTTCCCCGGAGACCCGCACCCTATGGACCAGGAAAACCTAACCCAATACAAAACCACCCTCTCCTGCCCCGAGTGCGGCGAGCACACCTTCCAGACCGACGCCCCCTCCCCCTCCGGCCTCGACTTCGTCGACGCCGAGTGCACTAACTGCGGCCACCCCCTCTCCGCCGCCGAAATCCTCGCCCAATCCGCCTGACGCCCGGGCTCGCATCGTTTTCCGATTGACTTCCGGCCACCCTCGGCGCACTCTGCACTCACCGGGCTCCGAGTCGCCACCCAAGGTGTTACGCATGCGCGCTCCCCTCGCCGTCGCCCTTCTCGCCGCTGCCACCCTCCTTCCGCGAGCCGCCCGCGCCGACACCGTCCAGGTCATGACCGTCACCGGCAACGGGCACACCTGGACCTTCGACTTCCCCCTCATCCAGACCTTCACCTACCCAACGAATCTCCCGCTGTTCGTCCCCGTGCTTACTCCGCTCTCCGAGACCTTCGACGGCGCCTCGGTCACTCCCGAGGGAATCTATGTCCACGCCGGTCAAAACATCCTCGGTTCCTTCGGCCAGCTCATCACCAATTCCTACCCGCTCGACATTCTCTCCAGCTCCGGGCCCTACGGGGATCCGTTCACCCGTCAGAGCTACTACGACATCTACACCGCCACGTGGTTCCCCGGCGGCTTCGGTGCCTACGGTACCTTCGTCACCAGCACCACCGTTACATACGTCCCATACTCCTTCGTCATCCAGCAGCAAACCACCGCCCCCACCCCGGAACCCCCCGCCTTCCTTCTTCTCGCGACAGCAGGCATAGCCGTATCCGCCTGGCGACGCCGGTTGGCCCACCCCTAAACTCCCTAATCTCCCCAGCCCGGGCCGGGTGCCCCATCCATGACGACGAAGTCGGCATGGGGGGGCTCCACTCTGCCGAACGCCGGAGTGAAGCGCAGCGCAACGACTGATTCGCTCTCCCGCCGACCGCCGCCGAAATCCTCGCCCAATCCGCCTGACCCCGCATCCCATCACCCATGACTCCGCCAGAACTCCGCCAGCTCCCCGCCGCCGACGCCGCCACACTCCCTCCGCTCGTCCGCGCCCTCTGGCATGAAGCCCACGGCGACTGGGCCGCCGCCCACGCCCTCGCCCAGGACATCGAATCCCCCGAAGCCGCCCGCGTCCACGCCTATCTCCACCGCAAGGAAGGCGACGAGTCCAACGCCGGCTACTGGTACCGCAGGGCAGGGGAGCCCCTCCCCTCCGTCTCCTTCGAGGCCGAGTGGTCCTCCATCGCCTCCGCCCTCCTCGCCCCCCGCTCCTGACCCCCCGCTCCCCACCCCTTTTGCGAAGGCCTGCTAAAAACACTCAAAATGTCGTTAAAACCCCTCTTAAGCACCTTATTTTGCATTAAAAACACACTCGAAATCGCACCGTTTCAACCTCTGGAGCCCTCCCCGCATCCTTTAGAAGTCGGCGCCACTGCGCCCTGGGAGCCCCCATGTCGACCCTGCCTTCCACCCCTAACCCCAGTCCTGAGACCAAGATCGGCGATCTCCGCAAGCAGTACGGTCCGCACTTTGCAGCTGGCTACGGCGACGGGGACACCCTCGGCGAAGTCCTCGGCCGCGCCGGCGTCCCCACCCTGGAAGCCTACCTCGCCCAGAACCCCCGCCCCCAGGCGTAAGTGCAACAAAACACAGCTACATCAGTAAGACATGTAGAGGCCGCGACGCAGCTGGAGAAGCCGCTCGCAGCCTCTAAATGTCACCTGTACACCGCACAAACCGCCACATCTCCTACACCCGCGGCGAGAACTCCGTCAGCTTCATAAACGTCGACTCGGCCTTCTCCACCTTCAGTCCCTTGCTCTCGCTCTCCGCCTTCGCCGCGTGGAACTCAGGGTCGGCCATGAACTTGGCCCAGTTTTGTTTCGCAACCTCCCGGCTCGGGTGGCGCAGCATGTAGATGATCGCGCGGTCCTGCAGCGGCCCCTCGGTGGCCACCCAGTACCCCACGCCGTGCATCCCCGAGCGCTCGAACACCGGCACTTCCTTGCGGAAGCGCTCGATGATCAACGGCATCACACCCTCGTTCAGGTGGTAGATTCGCAGCTCATATACCGTCTCACTGCTGCTTGCCCCTTGTGCCTGCGCGTCAAGCGCCGCGGCCAGCATCAGGCCCGCCGCGCCCATCCCTGTCAGCATCTCTCTACGATCCATCTCGTCTTCCTCTCGACCGCACTCCGGTCATTGATGAGCTCCTGCAACAGCCGCGACCCACCTACAGCTTGGGAGAAAAGTCGGTCAGCTTCATAAATGTAATGTCGTGCTGCGCGACAAAGGCGCCGTCCTTCTCCGACTCCGCCTTCACAACCTTCCACTCAGGGTCCGCCTGGAACTTCGCCCAGCTCTCCTTCGCCGCCTCGCGGCTCTTGTGCCGCACGATATAAATGATCTTGTCGCCGGCCAGCGCTCCTTCGGTCGGTGTCCAGTACGCGATCGGATGCATGCCCGCTTTCACGAACAGCGCGGTCTCCTTGGTCCGGAACCGCTCCAGGATCAGCGGCAGCTTGCCTGGGTTCAGGTGGTACACCCGCAGCTCATACACAGTCTCATCCCCGCCAGACCCCGTCTGTGCCTGCATCTCAGTTCCGGCCGCCAGCACCATCCCTGTCGCGCCCAATCCCAGCAACATCTCTCGCCGGTCCATAGATCCTCCCGCCACGTCCCTTTCCGGAACGCAGACGAGGTCCAAGGCTACACGTGCCAGGAGTCCTTCGTCAGCCCAAAATGCAATGTCTGCTCATCTCCACCATTTGCGAGCGCTTACTTCTCTCCTGCCGCGGAGCTCTGCACCGCCACCGCGGCATACGAGTGCAGCTCGTTCCTTGAGGCCTGCAGATCATGCGAGAACTGCGCGTTGGACAGCAGGTAGCCGAACACCACGTAGGCCAGCCGCCGGCTCGCCTCCAGGTCGCTCGGATAATGCACACCGCAGATCAACCGATGCTGCGCATATTCATCCGCCCGTCCCAGAATTGCTTCTTTCTTCTCCGGCAAAAGCTCCGCGAGCGTCAGCGCCAGCAGATAGCCGGAGAGCGTATGCCCGCTCGGATACGAGTTGGCGGCCGCCGTCTGCTTGCATACTGGGTGCAACGTTCCATCCATTTGATACGGTCGCGGTCTGGCGAAGACCGTCTTCAGTTGCTTGCTGACCGCAGCCTCCTCCGCGTGCACCTCTTGGCCCAGTCGCGCGGTCAGCGGATATCGGTCCGCGGTGAACTCCGATCCCACCACGCTGCGAAAGATAAAGATGTCCTCCTCCGCATCGTCCGCCTTCGCCGCCGCCACCTCACCTGCGGTGCGCGTGGACTCGACACGATGCAGCAGCCGCAGCTCCTCAAAAGTCTGTGCTGACTCCGCCGATGGCGGCTGTGGAAGCAGAGACGCCAGATTCAACGTTACGAGATCCTCCGGCGTCGCGGGCGCCAGGGCCGCATGGATAGCTGCGCTGCCCTTGGCCGGGGCCTGGCACGAGCCCACGCTGATCGCGCCCACCATCAATACAACCACCATCGTCCTGAGCCCGCGCGTGGCTCCGCTGGAGACCGTTCCGTTCCGCCCCCATGTCGCCGTGGAGCAGGTCTGAGCTCTCTGGACAAAGGTGGACATGATGCTCTCCGGTGATGAGATTCGCCGAGCGGCTATACGCAGCTTTGCATGCCGCCCTCTACACTTCCGTCAACGCTGCGTAAACGCAAGATCAATTCCGCAGAAGCTCCGATCCCCTCCTTACGTCGTACTCCCACCGCAACTTCGTCACCGCTCCTGCGTCTGAGCCAGAAGAACGGGCAACGGCCCTGAAGGAGACCCAACCCTATGAAAAGGAAGTTGCTTACAGGCATCGCAGCGGCGCTTCTCGCAGCCTCCACCGCCACCGCCGGAGCGCAGGTCTATCTGCGCATTGGACCGCCGCCCCCACCTCGGCGCGAGATCGTTCCGGTCGCTCCACGTCCCGGCTGGGTCTGGCAGCCCGGCTACCACCGCTGGGATGGCGGACGCTACGTCTGGGTTCCCGGACGCTACATGGCCCCGCCGTACGAGCGCGCCCGCTGGGTTCCCGGTCACTGGCGTCACGGACGTCGCGGCTGGTTCTGGGCCGAAGGTCACTGGGCTCGCTGAGCACGCACGCCCGTCGCGAGCCGGCCCCCCGGCTCGCCGCGCTGCCTCCGCCCGCTTGTATCATCGGCCTCATGGCTGAACCCGCACTCTCTCCCGAGGACCGAGCCCGCCGCATCAAGGTCCTGCTCTTTGACGTGGATGGCGTTCTCACCGACGGCAGCATCACCATCATCCCCGGTCCCGACGGGAAGGGAACCGAAGTCAAGAGCTTCTCCGCGCACGACGGCATGGGCATCGCCCTCGCGCACGTCGCCGGCCTCAAGGTTGGCTGGATCACCAAGCGTCAGTCGCAGGTCGTCACCCTGCGCGCGCGCGACCTCCGCATCGATCACCTCTACCAGGGCCAGCACTACAAGATCGAAGCCCTCGACAAAGTCATCCGCGACGAGAACTGCACCCTCGACGAGATCGCCTACGTCGGCGACGACATCATCGATCTCCCCGTGCTGCGCAAGGTCGGCTTGGCCGTAGCCACCGCCAACGCCCGCCCGGAGGTCAAGGCCATAGCCCATTTCGTTACACCCAACAGCGGCGGTTACGGTGCCGGCCGCGACGCTATCGATTTCCTGCTCCACGCCCGCGGCGTCCTCGCCGCCACCATCGAGCAGTACCTTGACCCGGACAACACCGAAGCGAAACGTGCGGACATCGGCGTAGGCAACATGTAGATCCCGGCGGACTTCCGTCTCCGCACCATATCTCAGGCGAACAAAGCGCGAACCCGCCCTTACAATGAGCTATGGCGACCCACACCATGCCGGCTCCCACAGACACCGTGCTCACAGGGCTGGAGTGGGCCCATCCGCTCGTTCAGGAGTGGTTCACCACCAGGTTCGGCACGCCCACCGAGCCCCAGATCGCGGGCTGGCCTGCCATCCTCCGCGGTGAAGCCACACTCATCTCCGCCCCCACAGGCTCCGGCAAGACGCTCGCCGCCTTTCTCGTCTGCATCGACCAGCTCCTGCGCGCCGCACTCGAAGGCCGCCTCTCCCCCTGCACCCACGTCCTTTACATCTCGCCGCTCAAGGCGCTCTCGAACGATGTGCAGAAGAACCTCGAAGGTCCGCTCCGCGAGATCCAGGAGCTTGCCCTCGAGCGCGGTTATCTCTGCCCTGAAATCCGCACCGGCGTACGCACCGGCGACACCCTCGCCAAAGAACGTACGGCGATGCTCAAGCATCCGCCGCACATCCTCGTCACCACGCCCGAGTCGCTCTACATCCTGCTCACCGCCGGCAAGCCGCGTCAGAACCTCACCCGCGTCTCCACCGTAATCGTCGACGAGATCCACGCCATCGCCGACGACAAGCGCGGCTCTCACCTCGCCCTCTCGCTGGAGCGACTCGATGCTCTCGTCTGCGGCGAAAACCGCCTCTCTCCCGGGGCCATGCTTGCGGGCCTGAGCACGCCACCGCAGCGCATCGGCCTCTCCGCCACACAAAATCCCATCCGACTCGTGGCCGACTTCCTCGTCGGCTCCGCGCCCCATCGCAAACCCGCAACCATCATCCAGGTGGGCCAGCGCCGCACGCTCGACCTCGCCATCGAGGTCCCAGCCGAGGAGCTCAGCTCCCTCACAACGACCTCCATGTGGACCGGCATCTACGATCGCCTCGCCGCGCTCGCCCTCGAACACCGCTCCACACTGGTCTTCGTCAACACGCGCCGTCTCGTCGAGAAGATCAGCTTCGAACTCACCGAGCGCCTCGGCCCCGAAGCCGTCGCCGCGCACCACGGCTCCCTCTCCCGCGCCCTCCGCCTCGATGCCGAGCAGCGCCTCAAAAATGGCGAGATCCGTATCCTGGTCGCCACCGCTTCGCTTGAGCTCGGTATCGACATCGGCAACGTCGACCTCGTCTGCCAGATCGCCACTACCCGCGCCGTCTCCGTCGCCATGCAGCGTGTCGGCCGGGCCGGCCACTGGCGCGGCGCCATCCCCAAAGGTCGCCTCTTCGCCACCACGCGCGACGACCTCCTCGAGCAAGCCGCTCTGGTCCGCAAGATGCGCTCCGGTGAGCTTGATCGCCTGGAGATTCCCGAAGCTCCCATCGACGTCCTCATGCAGCAGATCGTTGCCGCCTGCGGGGCCGAGTCCTGGGATGAAACCGCCCTGTACGACGTCCTGCGTCGCGCCTGGCCGTACCGCAATCTCACCCCCCAGCACTTCGACGAGCTCCTCGCCCTGCTCCACAACGGCATCGAGAGCACCCGCGGCCGTTACGGCGCCTATCTGCTTCGCGACCGCGTGCAGGGCCACCTCCACGCCCGCCGCGGCGCGCGCATGGTTGCCATCTCCAACGGCGGTGCCATCCCCGATACCTCACTCTTCTCCGTCATGCTCCAGCCGGAGAACGTGCAGATTGCCACCCTGGATGAACACTTCGCCGTCGACTCCTCACCCGGCGACGTCGTTCTCCTC
>DATLMQ010000018.1:0-2263 GCA_035537215.1 Acidobacteriaceae bacterium | reverse complement strand
ATGCGGATGCACATCCGCCGCCAGCCCCCGGCTCAGCGCAATCCCCTTCACAATCCTCCCCACACTCCGCGTCGTCAGCCGGCACGCCCCGCGCCCGCGCATGTTCACCAGCAGCGGCCCCTCCTGCACAAACTTCCCCTTGCCCGCATCCATCAGCCGCCCCGCCCGCTCCGGCAGATACCCCCGGATCGCCGCCGCCGCCTCATCCCCCAGCGGCACCAGCCTCTCCTTCTTTCCCTTGCCGAACACCCGGATCGCATCGTCCCCCCACAGCACACTCTCCAGGTCCAGCCCCACCAGCTCCGAGTTCCGTATCCCCGACCCATACAGCAGCTCAAAGATCACCCGGTCCCGCGCCGGCCACCTCGCCCCGCCGCTCTCGTCCTCCGCTCCGCCACCCTCGTCCCGAGCGGCGTTCGCCTTCCCCCGCCGCATCTCCGCCGCGGGTAGCCCGTCCTTCCCCTTCGCCAACGAGCCAGGCCCCTTCCTCGCCGAAGCGTCCACCTCAACATCCGCGAGCGAATTCATCACCCGGTTCAACTCCTCGATCCCCGGCACCCTCGGCAGGTGCTTGGGCAGCTTCGGCGTACTCACCAGCGCCGCCGGATTCGCCTCCACCAGCCCCGCCCGCGCCATCCACTTGAACCAGCTCCGCACCGCCGCCAGCGCCCGCGCCACACTCGCCTTGGTCAGCCCCTTGTCGAACAGCACCGCCATGTACGCCCGGATGTGCGTATGCTCCACCCGCCGCACATCGCCATCCTCTCCCAGCGCCTCCGCCAGATACTCGGCAAACCCCCGCACCTCCCGTCCATACGCCCGCAGCGTATGCTCCGACGCCCCACGCTCCTCGCGCAGCATCCCCAGAAACCTCTCCGCCAGATCCTTGAAGCCCTCTTCTTTAGCCGACCTCAACCGTCACTCCCTCAAACCTCGTCCTCTCGACCGGAGTCGTCGCGCAGCGACGACGCAGCGGAGAGATCCCCGCATTCCGTCTGCTCTCAAACCAGCCTCATCTCTTCGCTCTAACCTGCAAGCCTCCCCTTCCACTTCATCAGCCGATACGAAAGCCACGCATAAAAGCATGCATCCACCAATGCAATAACCACAGCATTCGGATCATGCGCGTTGCCGATAACGCCCATACATCCAAGTGGCAGTGCCACGATGATTCCAGGCAAAGAGAGGAGGAGCAGAAAACCCCAGCGCTCACCTGCGTCCGACCACAGCGGCAGTGTTGATCCGAGTCCCACTACCGCACCCGCCCGCATGCTGAACAGCACTCTGCGATCGCGGCTCATCCTCAAGCCTCCGCCCTCCGCTTCGCCCGCGGATGACACATCCGGTGCACCGTCTTCAGCCGATCGATCGCCAGGTGCGTATACACCTGCGTCGTCGCGATATCTGCATGTCCCAGCAGCGTCTGCACCGTCCGCAGATCCGCCCCATGCTCCACCATGTGCGTCGCAAAGCTATGCCGCAGCTTGTGCGGACTAGCCGTCGAATCCAGCCCTTTCACAAGCTTCCAAACCGCCTGCGCCGTCATCTGCCGCCCCCGAGCTGACAGAAACAGCCACCGCTGCAGCCCCACCCCGTTCCTGCTCCCGGCCCGCAGCAACTCCCCCCGCCCCCGCGCCACATACGCCTCCAGCGCCTCTACCGCCTTCGCATGCAGCGGCACAATCCGCTCCTTATCTCCCTTGCCCCGCACCTGCACACTCGCGCCCTCCAGCCGCAGATCCTCCTGCCGCAGCGCCACAATCTCCCCCACCCGCAGCCCGCCCGCATACAGCAGCTCCACAATCGCGTGATCCCGCAGCGCCACCCCGTCCGCATCCCCCATCCGAGCCGCCGCCCCCGTCCGCTCCAGCATGGCGTTCACATCCCCCTCCGCCAGGCTCTTCGGCAGCACCTTCCAGCTCGCGGGCGACTCGATATTCACCGTCGGATCATGCGCGATCCTCTTGTCCATCAGCAGCCACTTATAGAACCCCCGCAGGCAGCTCAGCTTCCGCGCCACACTCCTCTGCTGCACCCCATGCTCCCGCAGGTGCCGCATAAACCCGCTCACATCCTCCTGCCGAGCCGTCGCCAGCACCCGCCCCGCCCCCTCCAGAAACTCCGCAAAGCTCTCCAGATCCCGGTGGTACGCCTCCACGCTCAGCGGCCGCAGCCCCTTCTCCACCCGCAGATGCGTCGCATACTCCCGCAACACCGCCACGTCCCCAGAACCTGAACCAGAACTCGAGCTCCCCGAAGCCAT
>DATLMQ010000017.1:0-3494 GCA_035537215.1 Acidobacteriaceae bacterium | reverse complement strand
GCAGCAGAGGCGAGAGAAAGCGCCGGTAGCCGGAGAAGAGGGCGGCGGCCACGCGCTCGCGCGAGGAGTCTGCGGGGGCGCGCCGGTGGAGTGCGGGGAGTGCGTGGGATGCGTGAGGACAAGACTGCGCGGTCATGGCGCGGCGGTCTCCGCGAGCTTTGCGGGCGAGTGCAGCGCGGCTGGCTTGTTGGCTGCGGACGATCGGGCGGCTGCGGCTGCGGCTCTTTCGGTGGCGGCCTGGACGCTGCGGAAGATGGTCAGCACCTCGCGCTCAATCGAGGCGAAGTCCGCGTCGAGGACGATGCGCTTGGGATGGAGCACGAGGTCGACGGGGGCAGAGAGTGCGGGCAGAGCGTCGCGGACCGCTGCACGCAGACGCCGCTTGATGCGGTTGCGAGCGACGGCCTTGCCGAGCGCCTTGGGCACGGTGAGACCGACGCGCGGGCCGACGGTGTCAGAACGCGCGGCCGAGGCGGGATCGCGAAGAGCGAAGAAGTACGCCATCCCCTTGCCGAACTGTTTGCGGCCGGCCTTGTAGACGCGCTGGTAGTCAGCGTGTTTGCGGAGGCGATGGATGGCAAGGGAGGGCATGGGAGCGAGAACCCGAACGCACAAACGCGCCCGAAGAGAAGAGTGCACTCCCGAGCGCGCGGTGAAGGTGCGAAAAGAGGAAAGGGCGACTAGTCGCGGAAGCCGGCGGAGACTGCGATCTTGTGGCGGCCCTTGGCGCGGCGGCGGCTGAGCACGGCGGCTCCGGCCTTGGTGGCCATACGGCTGAGGAAGCCGTGAACCTTGCTGCGGCGGCGGCGGTTGGGCTGAAAGGTGCGCTTGGGCATCGTCGTGGGTGTCCTGTTCTAAAGGGCTTCGGAGGACCGCAGCCGAAGGGCGGCGGATCCCGCGTGTCCACGTGTGAGAAACCACGTAGGACAGCAACTTCCGAGTATACCGGAGAGTGAGCGATCCAGCAATGAAGAGCGCACGAATGTCGCTGGTCAGGTGGGTGTTGGAGAGGAGGCTCGGTGCAGGCGAAGAGGCAACTTGCGAATCTTCACCGAGGCTGGTGCAACGACGGTGGGATTCATCCTTTTGGTGTTTTTGTGTTGTCGTGAGGCGCTTCCATGCGTGCTACTATCGACTCCGTTCCGTGAGGACAGACGTCCGCACGACGGAATGAAAAACGGGTCATTCCTTGCTTCACCTCTCCGCAGCTGCAGAGCGCAGCCACGGACTTCAAATCAATCTGGGCTTGCTCGCCTCCGCTGCCCCTGTATTGCGGAGACGTCCCCTTGTTGTTTTTTGCTTTTGCCCGGACTCGCTGTTTCTGCCACTGCAGAGCTTCACGGATACTAAGGAAGATGAACGATGTCATTTGAGCCGGTCCCGGCCACGGTACTGAACCAATGGGTTCGGATACTGGGTGCGCTGGAAAAAAAGATCAATCGTCAGAGCTTTGAGACCTGGCTGAAGCCGACGCGCTTCTCTCATATCAGCGGCCGAACGCTACATGTACGAATACCCTCCGCGGCGTTCCAGACGGTAGTGGAACGGTACAACGACCACATCAACGAAGCCATCGAGATGCTGGGCCTGGAGCTCGACACGGTGGTGTTCGAGGCGCCGCCGCAGGAGGCTCCCGCGCCGCGTGTGCGCGAGGATGGCGGGTTTGCGCCGCAGTCGTCGCACCACGCCAATATCGCGCGGAACACGCGGCCGGCAACGCCACCGCCGGCACCGGGGCCGGAGCAGGCGCGCTTTGACTGGAGCACGGCGGCGCAGCTGAATCCGCGCTACCAGTTCGATGGATTCGTGATCGGCTCGGGCAATCAGTTTGCACACGCGGCGGCGCAGGCGGTGGCGGAGCGGCCGGCCAAGGCCTACAACCCGCTGTTTCTGTATGGCGGCGTGGGCATGGGCAAGACGCACCTGATGCATGCGGTGGGGCACCTGGTGAAGGGGCGGATGCCGCACGCGGCGATCAGTTACATTTCGGGCGAGAAGTTTACGAACGAGATGATCAACTCGGTGCGCTACGACAAGATGACCAGCTTCCGCGACAAGTTCCGCGGGGTGGATGTGCTGCTGATCGACGATATCCAGTTTCTGGCGGGCAAGGAGCGGACGCAGGAGGAGTTCTTTCACACGTTCAACGCGCTGCATGAGACGAGCAAGCAGATTGTGATCTCGTCGGACCGGTCGCCGAAGGAGCTGGCGGACTTCGAGGATCGGCTGCGGTCGCGATTTGAGTGGGGGCTGGTGGTGGATATTCAGCCGCCGGATCTTGAGACCAAGGTAGCGATCCTGCAGAAGAAGGCCGAGAGCGAGCGCGTGGCGCTGCCGATGGAGGTTGCGCTGTTTATCGCGGGCAATGTGCGGACGAACGTGCGCGAGCTGGAAGGCGCGCTGAACCGGCTGATCGCGTGGTCGTCGATGCAGGGGGCCGAGATTACGCTGCCGAATGCGCAGCACTGCCTGAAGCACATTATCGATACGCAGGTGCGGAAGATCACGATCGAGGCGATCCAGCGTACGGTGGCGGAGTCGTTCGGGATGCGGGTGGCGGAGCTGAAGCAGAAGAACAATTCGCGGCAGATCGTGGTGCCGCGGCAGATTGCGATGTACCTGGCCAAGCAGCTGACGGAGGCGTCGCTGCCGGAGATCGGGCGACAGTTCGGCGGCAAGCACCACACGACGGTGATGCACTCGATTGCGAAGATCGATGAGCAGCGCCGGCATGACAAGGATCTGAATCGAACGGTGGCCAAGCTGATGGAGACGCTCGGGTAGGGTGCCGGATCCGCTTAGGGTGTGAGGCGGGGTGTGTTCGAGCCTTGACGGGCGGCCTGCGGGAAGATGTTGGATTGGCCGGGCAGCAGATGGGCGGGATGGGGCGTCCATGCTGTTCAGGTGAGCTTGTGCCTTCGAGTGTGATTCACGGGATGTTGTATTCGCCGGAGCGGCGGACATTGCATATCGTGTTTCGAGGGTCTCGGGGGACGTACCTGTACTTCGACGTGAGCGCGGAGGAGTGGCGGGAGTTCAGGGCCGCGGCTTCCAAGGGCACCTATCTGAACAGCGTGTTCAAGGCGCGGCATCCGCGGTATGAGAGGGTGCTGCGGCTGCCGACGGCGTTGCGGGCGTCGCTTTCGGCCAGCAGGGAGCCGCGAGATTCGCCGGATGAGAATGTTTGGGGGTTTCACGAGAGCTGACGGCGCGTGGCCTAGCGGCCCGGGGGGGCACGTGCGGCGGATCAGGGAGTGGCAATGCCGGGGAGCTTGCGGCGCTCGGTTTCCAGGTAGGTGAAGCGGATGCGGTGGATGACCGTGATGGTCGAGAAGACGGCGAGGACCCAGAGGGCTGCCGGCATGACATCCCAGCGCTGAAGGAGAGCGCCGAGGATGATGAGGACGATGCGCTCGGGGCGCTCCATGAAGCCAACCTTGCAGGAGCCTATGAGGGATTCGGCGCGCGCGCGGGTGTAGCTGACCATGAGCGAG
>DATLMQ010000016.1:0-23505 GCA_035537215.1 Acidobacteriaceae bacterium | reverse complement strand
CCCCTTGTCCCCACGCAACGTGAAGATGTAGCTGAACACCTGCGCGGAAGCCAGAAAGTCTGGAGCATCGCCGGGCCCACCCAGCAGGTTCAGGGGCAACGCTGCCCCGTCAGCCACCATGCGCGCGACCAGACCGCGGGCGATCTCGGTCTCGGCAGCCGTGGGTGCGGGGGTTGGTTTGCCCAGAGTCGCCTCGACCAGCGACGGAGCCGGGCTTGCCAGCTGCTGTCCTCGCGGTGCAAATAGCACCAGGCCATAGGCCTCAACCCACTCACGCGCGGCTTCCAGCGTCAGGAGCGCATCGCCATCTTGATGCCATCGACCGGCACGCGCGGTGGCCAACTGATCCTCATTGAACTCGGGTGTAGCACTCAAAACAGAACTCTCTGACTGCGACTCTGGGCCGCTTAGAACTGACGCTGAATTTCGGTTCCGGACCTCACAACAGGAACCTCCGCGCAGGGCGGAGGTCCTGAACCACATCCCGGCAGCGTGGCCCGCACCCAATCTCCGCCCTCAACTGCGGTCAGATGCGCTGAAAGGCCCGCTGGATCTCCTTCAAAGAATACCGCAATGCTATCGGCCGACCGTGCGGACAGCTCGTGGGGTGCTCCGTTTTCCCCAGTTCTCGGAGCAACCAGTCGATTTTTGACGCTTCCAGAGGCATGTTCACCTTGATGGCCGCATGACAGGCAATCGATGCGGCAATCCGCGTCCTCCGCACCTCTTCGTTCTCCGCCTGCCGTTCGCGCTCTGTGACCGCGAGCACCTCTTCCAGCATCCGCTCCAGCTCGCGCCCTTCCAGTCCCACTGGCGCCGCCTTTACGGCCAACGTGCGAGGCCCGAACGGCTCAGCCTCGAAGCCGTTGCGCTCCAACTCCTCTGAGATAGCCGCGAACGTCACCATCTGTTCAGGCAGCAGCTCCACCAGCATCGGCATCAGCAAACGCTGCCGCTGCACTCGCTCCACCTTGCGTTCGCGCAGAATCTTCTCAAACAGCACCCGCTCATGCGCGACATGCTGGTCCACAATCCAAAGCCCATCCTCATTGGTCGCCAGAATGAACGAGTCGCGCAGCTGCCCTAGCGGCTTCAGCGTTGCCAGGGCGTTCAGGGTCGGCTGTTCCACCCCGGCCTCTCCGGCCGACAGCCCCGCGGAGGGCTCCTCATACCCCACCGCAATCCCCGCACCCTCGAACCCCAGCCGTCCGGGGGACGGCGGTACCACATGCTCACGCAGCTCAAACCGCTCGACATCCCCGGGGTCGATCGCCGGCTCGCTCTCCGCAACCAACCCCTCTCGCGGCGAAAACACGGGCTGCTCCATCCCCGGCAACGGGCTGACATCCACCATCAGCGACTCGCTCGCCGTGGGTGCCGTATGCAGCGCCTGGAAGAAGCTCGCCGCCGGTCGCGCCTGCATCAGAGCCGTTCGCACGGTGTCCCGCACAAAATCGTGCAAGGAGCTGCCCTGTCGAAACCGCACCTCCGTCTTGGCCGGATGCACGTTCACGTCAACCTCTTGTGGAGGCATCTCGAGAAACAGCAGCACTACGGGAAACGACGTCGGCGGGATGATGTTGCGGTACGCCTCCGTGAGCGCGTGCAAGACCAGGCGATCGCGAATCAGCCGCCCATTCACAAACACGTAGATCGAGTTCCGGTTGAGCTTCTGCAGCTCTGGCTTGGAGACAAAGCCTGTCACCCGCAGAAATCCCGGCTCCGGTGCCTCATAGTCCTCTGCCCGCTTCCAGGGCGGCGGCTCGGGCAGCCCCGCGCGCAGCAGATCGACCTCCGCAGCCACCGGAATGAGGCTTTCAAAGGTCTCCCGCCCAAAGATCTGAAACAGCCGCTCGCCAGCGTTGGCCACTGCGGGCGCCATCACCAGTGCTTGCGTCGCCGAGTGGAGCTCGAAGTGCTTCCCGGGATTGGCCAGCGCATAGTGAGTCACCAGTGCCGCCACATGCCCTAGCTCCGTCTGCTCGCTGCGCAGGAACTTGCGGCGTGCCGGCGTATTAAAAAACAGGTCGCGCACAGCGATCGTTGTCCCTGCCGGCAATCCCGCATCATCCACCCGCAGCAGATTCCCACCCGCAATCTCCAGCGCCGTGCCGACCTCGTCCTCCGCCGCGCGGGTCTCCAGCGTCACACGCGCAACCGAGGCGATGGACGGCAACGCCTCCCCCCGAAAGCCCAGGGTAGCGATGCTCAACAGATCATCGGAAGAGCGGAGCTTTGAGGTTGCATGACGCTCAAACGCCAGCAGCGCATCGTCGCGACCCATGCCATGCCCGTTGTCGACGATCCGAATCAGCTTGCGCCCGCCGGCTTCCACCTCGAGACGGATGCGCGTCGCGCCCGCGTCTAGCGCGTTTTCCAGCAGCTCCTTGACCACCGAAGCAGGACGCTCCACCACCTCGCCGGCGGCAATCTGATTCGCCACCTGGTCCGAAAGCACGTGAATCCTGCCCATGCTGAGACGATACGAGATCGGCGAGGCAGACCGCTAGAGCGCCCCGCTTACCGCCGGTCTCCGACCAGGTGGAGCCGCATGAAATTCGTCGCGCCGGTCTTTGTCGCCGTGCCTGCGACGATACCCAGCACCTCGCGGGATTTGACGTACCCACGCTGCTCCAACATGTCCTCCGCCATATTCACCAGCTTGTCCGTGCCATCGAAACGATCGCAGCGGATGGGGTACGTTCCCCACAGGAGCATGCAGCGATGCACCACCTCATCAAAGGGGGAGAGCGCGAAGATCGGCGCCTCCGGCCGATATTTGGACAACAGCCGGGCGGTATTTCCGCTTTCCGTAAAGATGGCGATCGCCGCCAGATCCATGTCTTGGGCCGAATGCGCCATGCATTCACAGATGGTCTCGGGGATCGTCAATGATTTGTGACGTTCCACCGTGGCCGGGCGGGGCTCCAGTCGGATGTGTGTCTCGGTTTCGAGCACGATCTTCGCCATCATCGCCACAGATTCAACCGGATACTTACCCGCCGCGCTTTCGGCAGAAAGCATCACCGCATCGGTTCCGTCGTAGATCGCGTTTGCCACATCGGAGGCTTCCGCACGCGTCGGTCGCGGGTTCTCAATCATGGATTCCAGCATCTGGGTCGCCGTGATCACCGGCTTCCGATACTCCGCCGCACGCCGGATGATGTGCTTCTGTATGGCCGGCACCTTCTCGGGCGGCACCTCTACGCCCAGATCCCCGCGCGCGACCATGATGCCGTCGGTCGCTTCGAGAATCGAATCCAGATGGTCCACCGCCTGGGGCTTTTCGAGCTTCGCGATCACCCATGCTTCGGACCCCATCTCCGCTACACGCCGCTTCACATAGCGCACATCGTCGGCCGTCTGCACGAACGACACAGCGATCGAGTCCACACCCTGCTTGATTGCGAACTCCAGATCCTCTTCGTCCTTCTCGGTCAAGGACGGAACCTTGATCGGCACCCCAGGTAGATTGATGCCCTTCTTCTCGCCCAGGACCCCGCCATTGATGATCTCCGTCACCACATCCGCGCCACGCAGCTCCAGGACTTTCAGTTCGATGAGCCCATCGGAGAGCAGGATCCTGTCCCCGGCCTTCAGATTGTCCGCCAGAGTCGTGAATACCGTACTCACCCGCTCGGCCGTTCCCTCTATCTGCTCAGGCGTGATCGTCAACTGCTTGCCCGCCTCCAGCATCACGGGCTTATGATCGCGCAGCGTGCCCGTGCGGATCTTCGGTCCCTGGAGGTCGGCCAGGATGCAGATGGGCTTTCCTTCTTCGCGCGCCACCTTACGGACCATGGTGATCAATGCAGCCTTCTGCTCGTGCGAACCGTGCGAGAAGTTGAGCCGTGCCACGTCGAGACCGGTGCGGACGAGCTCGCGGAAGACTTCTTCTGAGCTGGACACCGGTCCCAGTGTTGCCACTATTTTGGCGCGTCGGCGGCCTTGTCCACGCATTGCGTTCACTCCACCGTCCATTGTTTCTCCAGGTTGCCGTTCAGACGTCAGAGTCCGCATTTATATCGTTCCCACCTTTCCAATCCGTCATTCTACCCGTACGGCGCCATCGTGCGGGAGACTGGTTCCACAAAGCCGCTGTCGCCTCGGGGTGACGCTGCAGGGAACACCTGCCGTTGAACTCCGCCCCCATCAAGACCGTAAGCGCAATCAGATACAGCCATACCATCAGCGCGATAGCCGCGCCTAGAGACCCATACACCCTGCCGTAGTTGGCGAATCGTGTGACATACAGACCAAAGAGGAGCGTCGTTGCGAACCAGAGACCGGTCGCCAACGCGGCTCCCGGGAGACTCGCCCGCCAACTCCAGTCGCGACGCAGCATCACCCAGGGTTCCCGGACCATAGGCGCCAGGTTGTCGCGCAGGTGTTGATTAAGATCCGTTCCAAGGTGATAAACCACGGCGAGAATGCTCACACTGGTTGCCAGAGCCACGGTCCAGCGCAACACCAGGGCGACTGCATAGAAGCCTGGCCGCGCCTCTGGGGGTATCTCACGTGCCAGCCATCCGGTCAGAAGATGGCCGAATACGACCAATCCGCTGGCTCCCGCCATCGGCAGCAGTGAAAGCGGAACCAGGGCTAGCGCTCGTCCGCGGCGGTGCCAGAAGCTCCCCGGTACCAGTGGCAATTCATGCGCACGGCGGAAGCCTTCCATGAGTGTCGCTACGACATTCGCAGCCCCGATGAGACTGACGATTACCGACCCCAGCAAAGCACCAGCAGTTTGTGTGCCGTGGTGTGTCGTGGCGAAGTAGATCTCAAGTAGCGGAAGTACGTTCGCCGGCAGCACGCGGGAGAAAAAACCTGCCATTTGCACCTTGACCGGAAGCCAGGGTGGGAGCAACGCCACGGCTGCTGCAGCTACGATCAGCGCGGGAAATAACGCAACCATTGCCGAATAAGCAGTGGCTTGCGCGACGGTGAAGGCGTCGTGTTCAATGGCAGCGCGCACGGTTCCGTGAAGCAGCCGGCCAAATCCGGCTGCCCACTTCACTGGCGCGACCACTACATGCTCCCAAAGGGTCACGCCCGTCACTGTACCCTCGCGGGTGTTATTGCTTCCACTTGTTGAGGAAATCGGTCACGGATTTGGGGTCCATACTGCGCATCGAAGAGAACTCTTTTTGCTGGGCGTAGACCACGTTTCCGTCCGCGTCGAGGACCGCTAACGCAGGCACGCCCGTGACCGGAACTCCATATTTATGAGCAACATCCAGGTTCCGGTCCATGCGTCCGATGTTGACCGGAACAACGACGAAATGCTTCGCAATCAGCTCCGCGTTCGGGCTCTGGTGGAAGTAGATATAGAGCACCTGGCAGTCTGGGCACCAGTCCCCACCGAAGTCCAAAATGATGCGTTTATGTGTGCTTTTAGCGTGTTTTAACGCGCTTTTAATGTCATTTTGAGCACTTTCAACGGCAGGATAAATGTGCCTGGACGGGTAAGGGGGGCCGACCTGGGCGCTGGCCGACCCGATGGCCAGACCCAACGCCGCTGCTGCAACCCGCATGACCCTGCCAAAACCTGATACTTGCGTACTCATAGAAATCTTCCTCCGGTTCCCCCCTTCCAGATGCGCTGGTGGGGACCGCCGCTTCAAGAGAATACACAGCGGACGGGACGGCGTTCGGCCCGGGAATCGGGAGGGGCATCAAACGCGGCATGGCACTCGAGCAGCAGCCCCCCAACGGCCCCAACTTCCGCCTGATCCTCTACCTATTCCTTGCCACAATCCTCGTCGTCTTCGTGCTGGCCTACTTCCTTCTGGACTGGGACGCCGGCGGGCTGCTGCCGAAGGGCAAGCACAGGCATCCGACGTCGCAGCTGGTGCTGCCGTTCGCTCCGGCTGCCGACGCGCTCGCCACGGGGGCCTAGCCGGCCGATCACAGGGCTAGTGCGCGGTCATGTAGTAGCCGTCGCGCACCTGGATCTCCGGCTGCTTTTTGCCGGCCTCGCCCCCGAGGGAGAGCGTGATCTGGTGGTACTTGTCGCCCGCGCCGTCCCCGGCGGGGTTGAAGCCGAGGTGGTACTGCGAGCGGAGCTCCTCGCCGATCTGCTTGTAGATCTCATCGATGGACAGCTTTCGGCCGACTTCGAAAACGCGGCCGCCGGTTTCGCCGCAGAGGCGGGCGAGCACCTGTTTGCCGTCCACATAAGGTTTGCGATCGCCGCCGCTGCCAGGCTTGTTTCGCGGTGAGCCGCCGCCGCCTTGCGGATAGTTGGGGTCGTTGGGGTCTCCCGGGTAGCTTCCGGGGTAGCCGCCGCCCGGATAGCCGCCACCCGGGTAGCCTCCGGGATAACCACCTGGATATCCGCCGCCCGGATAGCCACCGCCGGGATAGCCCCCGCTGCGGCGGTCGGGGCGGTTCCAGTTGTCGGGCCGCTGGGTGTTGTCCTTGTAATAGATCGCGTACACGATCGTGTCCGCGCGCTGCGCGGCCTCGAGGGCGTCGGTGAGCGATTCCTTGCTGCCGCGGTCGACGCCGTCCGTAAGCAGCACCAGAACCCGGCGGCGGCCGTTTTCCTTGGACGTGACCTCGTCGGTGGAGAGGAAGATCGCGTCGTAGAGGGAGGTGCCACCGCGCTGGATGCGACGGCCTTCGCGGTCGGTCTCGGGGCCTGGCGCTTCGATGGTGTGGAAGGTGGCGCTTTCGGTTCCAAGCAGCTTGAGAGCCTTGGCGAGCGAGGGTTTGGCGTCGGTAACGTCCTGCAGGAGCTCGATGGGCTTGGCGAACTGGACGACGAAGGCCTTGTCGGCGGGGCGGTTGGCGGCTGCCGGGGAGAGCATGGTGTCGAGGAAGCTCTGGGTGGCGGAGCGCTCCTCGTCGAGCACCTTGCGCAGGCCCGTGCTGACGTCGACCAGCAGGCCGAGGGTGAGAGGCACGTTGTTGTCGTGGTCGAAGTAGTGGATCGGCTGCGGCTTGTCGTCGACCTGGAGGACGAAGTCTTCCTTCTTGAGGTCGGTGATGAGGGTGCCCTTGCGATCGCGGACGATGGTGGGCAGGGTGACCAGCCGGGCGTTCGCGGAAACCGTGTTCGCGGGCGTGGAGACGGCCTCGGCGGCTGCGGGCTTTGTGTCGGGAGCGGGCTTCGCGTCCTGAGCGACGGAGCACATCCCGGGCGTGATGGAGACACACACCAGCGCCGCGCTCCAGATCAAATGCTTCATACCGTGTATGACGGGCTGGGGCATAGAGCGGTTTCGTCCCGTCGGTGATCGAGACGAACAAGGCTGGTTCAGGGCAACGGGTCAAGCGTGTTCAGGAGTCCACCCGAACACGCGCAACCCCGACGGCTACTTCCTGGGGAGTGCGAGCGTGAATGCGACGGCAGCGTCGATGAGCCGCTGCCGGTGGTCGTCCTGTATGTAGGCCGCTGGACTAGCGCGGACGTACCCACGCATACGGCGGCCACGCATCACAACAGGATCCACCCCGGGAATATTGAGCGCCCAGCTCTCGTTGTCGAGACCTACCCGGAGCATAAGACTGCCGCGTCGCGAGCCACAAAGCAGGTTGCCGTGAAGCAGAAAAGCCCAACCGCCAAACATGGCTTTTTCGCTGAGCCCCGGCAGATCGCCAAGCGCGCCATGTACAAGTTCTTCAAGACCAGGATCGCGTGGCATAGAAGTGGAAAGAGAGAGCGACTGTCCAGTAAAGCACGAACAAGGTTCTGGCCGAACTGCGCCTCCCGGGACCGCGAGGAAGTCGGCTTATGGTGGGTCGCCGTTGGCGGACGATAAGCGCGTTTCTCGTTACCTATCGTTTTTCCATCCATACAATCAGGCATGGAAAGCGGATTGATCTTCACGAACACAGACCAGAAGCTGCTGGCGGTGTTACAGGAGCTTCGGCGACGTGAGCCCATCTTTCACTCGGCAGAGTTTGGCACCTCAACCGCAGACTACGAACGGAATATGGCCCCCGATTATTGGGAGGTCGGAGCGTCGGGAAAACGTTACAGTCGTGAGTTCATTCTCCGCGAGTTCGAGGGGAAGCCTGCTGCATACGCCGAAATTCTTGGCTGGAAGAGCTGGGGCTATGCGGTCCGGCAACTTGGCCCGGACACATATCTTCTGACCTACACCCTCAGGCAGGGAGAACGTCTTACCCGCCGCGCAACAATCTGGCGAAGAGCTGTTCATGGCTGGAGCATCCTTTACCACCAAGGCACGATTGTCTCTGTCGATGAGGACGACGACGCACCTTCAACCAAAGAGAGGCTGTTGCCCGGCGTTGGCGAGCAACAGTCCTCATAAGGCGGCTTTGGTCAGTAAGCAACTGGACGAGAGGCGATTGTGGTTGCGGTTACGGGGAGCACTCTACTCGTCGTTTTCCTTGAGCTTGGCGAGGACGCTGAAGTCTTCGAGGGTGGTCATGTCGCCTTTGACGTCGCCGGTGGTGGCGAGCTCGCGGAGGAGGCGGCGCATGATCTTGCCGGAGCGGGTCTTGGGGAGCATGGGGGTGAAGCGGAGGTCGTCGGGGCGGGCGAGGCCGCCGATCTCCTTGGCCACCCAGTGGCGGAGCTCTTCCTTGAGCTCGGGGCTGGGCTCGAACTCCTCCTCGAGGGAGACGAAGGCAGCAATGGCCTGACCCTTGAGCTCGTCGGGGCGGCCGACGACCGCGGCTTCGGCGACCTTGGGGTGGGCGACGAGGGCGGACTCGATTTCCATGGTGCCGAGGCGGTGGCCGCTGACGTTGATCACGTCGTCGACGCGGCCCATGAGCCAGAAGTAGCCGTCGGCGTCGCGGCGGGCGCCGTCGCCGGTGAAGTAGCTGCCGGGGATGTCGGAGAAGTAGGTCTGGACGAAGCGCTCGTGGTCTCCCCAGATGGTGCGGGCGCGGGAGGGCCAGGGCTGGCGGATGACGAGCAGGCCGCCGTGGCCGGGGGGGACGGGGTCGCCTTCCTTGGTGACGATCTCGGGCTGGATGCCGAAGAAGGGCCTGGTGGCGGAGCCGGGCTTGGTGGGGATGGCGCCGGGGACGGGCGCGATCATGATGGCGCCGGTTTCGGTCTGCCACCACGTGTCGACGATGGGGCAGCGGCTGTCGCCGACGACCTCGTAGTACCAGATCCACGCCTCGGGATTGATCGGCTCCCCCACCGTGCCGAGCAGGCGGAGCGACGACAGGTCGTGCTTGTCGACGAACTCGCGGCCGGCGCGCATGAAGGCTCGGATGGCGGTGGGCGCGGTGTAGAAGACCGTGACCTTGTGGTCGTCGACGATCTGCCAGAAGCGATCGCACGCAGGGAAGTTGGGCGCGCCTTCATAGAGCAGGACGGTGGCGCCGTTGGCGAGCGGGCCGTAGACCACGTAGCTGTGGCCGGTGACCCAGCCGATGTCGGCGGTGCAGAAGTACACATCGTCGTCGCGGAGGTCGAAGATGTATTTTGAGGTGAGATAGGTCTGGACGGCGTAGCCGGCGGTGGTGTGGACCAGTCCCTTGGGCTTTCCGGTGGTTCCGCTGGTGTAGAGGATGTAGAGCGGATCCTCGCTGTCCATGGGCTCGCAAGGGCATTCGGCGGGGACCTGGGCGATCTGCTCGTGCCACCAGAGGTCGCGGCCGGGCAGCATGTTGACGGTGACCAGCGGGGCGCGCTGGAAGACGAGGACGCGGCGAACGCCGGGGCAGGTTTCGAGGGCCTGGTCGACGATGGCCTTGAGCTTGATCTCCGCTCCGCGGCGGTAGCTGATGTCCTGGGTGACGACGACCTGGCAGTCGGAGTCGTTGACGCGATCGGCAATGGCGTGGGCCGCGAATCCGCCGAAGATTACGGAATGGACGGCACCGATCCGGGCGCAGGCAAGCAGCGCGATGGCGAGCTCGGGCGCCATGCCCATGTAGATGGCGACGCGGTCGCCTTTGCGGACACCCTGAGCCTTGAGGACGTTGGCGAAGCGCTGGACATGCCCGTGCAGCTCGGCGTAGGTCAGACGGCGGATTTCGTTGGGCTTGCCGTCGGTGCAGGGCTCGCCTTCCCAGAGGAGGGCAACCTTGTCGGCGCGGTCGCCGAGGGCGTGGCGGTCGACACAGTTGTGGGCCAGGTTGAGCCGGCCGCCCGCAAACCAGGTGGTATCCGGGCCCTCACCCGAGATCACAGAATTCCAGCGCTGGAACCAGTCCAGCTCGGCGGCAGCCTCTGCCCAGAAGCCCTCGGGGTCTTCCACGCTGCGCTTATAGAGAGCCTCGTAGCCAGCGGCCGAGCCGATGCGCGCCTTTGCGGCGAAGTCGGCGGGAGGGGGAAAGACGCGGTCTTCCCGCATGAGCGATTGCAGCGTGTTGCTGTGCGAATCAGCGACAGTCGCTGCGGGAGCGTTCGCGGAAGGATGGGCTTCAGTGGACATCGGGAAGGGTGGTCTCCTCAAAAAGGCGCGGGAGCTGGAACCGCAGAAAACGAGTGCTCCGCAAGGCGAAGCTACGATACCGGCGAGCCGATGGCAAACGCGAAAGGCCGGTGCGGGAGTAAGGGACCGGGGATTCACAGGCAGAGCCCTGGAGGGGGTTAGGCGGGCTGATCCCTATCCCCCATTCGGGGCACCGAAGTCACGTAACATTACCGGCCTGCCCCCGCCGAAGTGCTATAGTCACCGGCCGCTTACGGCCCGAAACTCAGGTCATCCACTGAGCCGCCCGGGGTTGGCAAGGGTAACGGTACACAGCCCCGGCAAAGCTTCGTCAGAGAAGGTGGATGTTCTTCCCCGAGCAAAGCGTTCGGCAGCCGCACAGGAGATTCGCATGACGTGCCATTCTACAAACCGTGACGTTCTACTGGGGAGCCATTCTCGGGTTCTTCCTGGGGTTCGCCTTCGGTGTGGGGTGCGCGCTGGCAGTGATGCACTCCATCTACATGGGCGGGTACCGGGCGGCCGTACGCGATTCTCTGCTGCCCTCGGCTCCCGAGCGGCTAAGCCGGGAGCGCGGGCGAGCCAGCCGGCAGCCTCCGCCCTAAAGTTTGGCTTCGACGCGCTCCCGCAGCGCGAGCACCTCGGCACGCAAGCCGTCGAGGGCAGCCATCAACTCGGTTCGCTGTCTCTCATCGCCGGACGGCTGCTTGCCTTTGACGTAGAAGGTGCCGTTGGGTTCGAGCACACAGAGCGCAATCTCGGCGGGATCGTTGAAGCCGTTGCGGTTCAGAATCGTGATGAGTTCTTCGTGGGTCAGAATTTGACTGCGAACGGCCTCGTAGTCCACCACGCCATCGCGGATCAGCGTGGTCGGCGAGCCTTCCAGCGCTGCATTCACCCGGGGCGCACGGTACAGCAGCCACATCAGGCCCCAGTTGATCGTCAACAGGGAGAGCGCGCCGATGATGCCACCGGTGACGGAATTGTCGTCGCCAATGATGGCGTTCTGAACGGTGTTGCTAAGGCTAAGCAGAACGACCAGGTCGAACGGGTTCAACTGAGCCAGTTCGCGCTTGCCGAACAGCCGCAAGAAAAGAATCAAGCAGACGTAGACGATCACGGGACGGAGGACTTTTTCCAGAACCGGGACCGGCAAGTGGAACATATTGCTCCACAACGTATGCAAAAAATGTTCACCCATGGGTATCTCCTGGAGTGCTTTAGGTCCCTGAAACAGGCCCAAAACACCACCCCGGGCCGTGCAACGAGGTTAAAGGGGGCCCCGGACCAATCCCGGGGACAACCGGTACAGCCTTAACACCAAGTTTGTGAGTCTAACCTGAGTGCATCCCGAGGTCTGCTCATGGTGCGCCTTCTACGAAATACCCGGAATCCTGGCTGACGCCGCCTCTGGTAAGGTTTAATAACCCCCCAGAATAAGCGCCGCAAGCTCCGGCTCTACCTGAACGACAGCGATAAGGATCGACCAGAGATGCCCAAGCCACTTCGCAGCGACGACCCGAATCCGCAGCCGGTCCAATTCACACACTTTGGCGTGCTCAATGATGGCAGCCGGAGCAAGGGCGCGGCCATCACCTCCGTCACGGTCAACGTGATCATTGCCGCCCTGGTGGTGATCCTGGGGATGGTGGTACGGACCAACCCCATGGTGGCCAAGAAGATTACGGAACTGACGCTGCCACCCGAGCCACCCAAGGTGGCGCCGGCGCCGAAGATACCGCCACCGCCGCCGGTGAAGCTGCCGCCGCCGCCCAAGATGGCGGAGCCCAAGATCAAGCTGCCGGAGCCGGTCAAGCTCCCGGACATCAAGCCTGTCGAGGTGCCGACGCCGAAGCCGGTGGTCCTGGCCCCTCCCCCGCCCAAGGCCGTGACACCGCCGCCAGCGCCCGTGAAGGTGAACCTCGGCCAAGCGATGCCCGCGGCGATCAAGAACAATGATGCTCACCCCACGGCTGTTCGCCTGGGCGAGTCGACCAACCCGCTGAAGCCGCTGACCGGCCCCGCTGTCGCCCCCGTCAACATGGGATCGGCCGGCATGCCAGGGATGAACGCCGCAAATACCGGCAGTGGAGCGCGTGCTGTGGCCGTCAACATGGGCTCCGGTTCGCCGAACGGAAGCATGAACGGACGCGACAATGCAGCGCATGTGGTTGCGGGCGTGAAGCTCGGCGTTCCGGGAGGAACTGGCCCGATGAACTCGCGCAACTTCAACAACGCGCCGGTTCAGGTTCAGCTGCAGACCGCGCAGAAGCCGGTCGAGACGCACCCGCAGGTACAGCAGGCTCTGCTGGCCTCGGCCCCCAAGGTCACGTATAAGCCCAACCCGGTTTATACGGAAGAGGCAAAAGCCATGCATCTGGAGGGCAACGTTTCACTCCGGATCCGGGTTACAGCATCAGGAGGGGTTCAGGTTCTCGGGGTGGTTCATGGTCTCGGCCATGGTCTGGACCAGTCCGCGATCCAGGCCACAGAGGCGACCCGCTTCCGTCCGGCTCTCGACTCCACTGGTCATGCTATCGACTGGGAAGGCGTGGTTCTGGTGAACTTCCAGATGAGCTAAGACAAGCTGCCCTGCTGCTGTCCTTGAAGAAACCGCACTCTGGTTTCCGTAGAGATCGAGACCGCGACCCGCCCTGCCGATCGCGCCTAACGTAGATGTTCGCCTTCGAGCACCGCCGCACCCAAGGAGTATCCCCCGCTATGAATCTCCCGACCAGGCTAACGACGGCCCTCACCGTCGCTCTGCTGGCCGCGGCTGCTCTGCCCGCCGCCGCTGCCTCCCACGATAAAAAGAAGGAATCGTCCTTCGCGGATCCGCATAAGCTTACGGCCGCGCAGAACGCCCTGATCGACAAAGCCATTGCCCGCGAAAATGTGGTCATCAAGACCCTCAGGGATCGTGCCCCGATCGTTGAGACCTACATCCAGAACATGCGGCCAGACCCTGTCGTCGGCCAGGTTCCGGATTCTGACGTCCACTTCCTTGCGCGAGTGAACTTCGGCAAGGTCATCAACGACTCCGGCTATGCCTCCGACAAGCAGACCAGCGGCAAGGGCGGATTCATGAAGCACTCGCTGGGCTACATCACGGGCCTTTCGAACAGCCTGCACCTGACGTACCACGAGTCCGGCTTCGTGCAGATGCTGCTGGTAGACAGCAACAGCTTCAACCGCGGGATGTACAGCTTCAACTTCCTGCGCAACGACTTCCTCGGAACCATCCCGACGGTTGTGTTCGACGTGCAGCCCGCCAAGAAGAACGCGGTTGGCCGCTTCGCCGGCCGCATCTGGGTGGAGCGCAACAGCGGCAACATCGTTCGCTTCAACGGAAGCTTCTCGGGCAGCGAAAAGGATATCCGCGAGTACTACCACTTCGACTCCTGGCGCACGAACGTGCAGGAGAACCTGTGGCTGCCTACCTCGGTGTACATCGAGGAGAGCGATCCGAAGAGCCCGCAGGGTGTGCTGAAGTTCAAGGCCGTCAACCACATCTGGGGCTACTCTCTGAAGGTGCCGCAGTCGGACGCCGACCAGACCAGCCTCCAGGTTCAGGGTGCCGAGGACGTTAGCCAGCAGGCTGCCGATGTGACCCCGCTGGCTGCGCAGCGCCAGTGGATCGAGCAGGCCGAGAACAACGTCATCGACCGGCTCTATACCGCCGGCCTGATCGACGCGCCGAGCGAGTTCGACAAAATTCTCGAGGCGCTGGCCAACAATATCCTGGCTTACAACAACATTCCGCTGGATCGTCCGATCCGTGTCCGCACGCTGCTGACCGAGCCGCTGGAGTCTCTCTCGGTAGGGGACACGATCCTGCTCTCCAAGGGCCTGATCGATACCACGGCGGTTCCGACGCAGGACGGCGCGCAGCAGATGGGCAATCTCAATGCCCTGCTCGCCTTCCAGGTCGCGCACATTGTCCTGGGTCATCACATCGACACCAAGTACGCGTTCAGCGATCGCTTGATGTTCCCCACCGAGTCTGCCTTCGAGCGGCTGCCGATGCACCACACCGACAGCGACAACGCAGAGGCTTCCAAGAAGGCCCTGGAGCTCCTGAACGCGAAGGAACTCTCCGACGGCCAGCAGTTCTTCGGGCTCTACCTGCAGCAGCTTCAGCAGCGCGAGAAGGGCCTGAAAGCGCTCACCGATCCTCAGATCGGCGACGGTCTCCTCCGTCCGGATGGCACCTTCTGGATGCAGGGCCTGGTCGGGAAAGCACCCAAGCTGAACAACGGCGATCTGAAACAGCAGGCGGCCATGCCGCTCTCGCA
Source organism: Acidobacteriaceae bacterium (assembly GCA_035537215.1). Classification (GTDB taxonomy): domain Bacteria; phylum Acidobacteriota; class Terriglobia; order Terriglobales; family Acidobacteriaceae; genus Granulicella. Next base: position 8,840 of record DATLMQ010000016.1, on the reverse strand, counting down.
GTTCCTCCGGTTCGATCCCTGGACCGACCAGGTCATCAAGCTGAACACCGCGTATGAGCCTCTGCTGAGCGCGCGTGACAAGCTCCCGTTCGAGATCACCCCGGTATACCTGCGGCTCGCCTACTGGGCGGCTCCCGCGGCGCCCACCGGACCGGCCCCGGCGGCAGCACCGGCCGCCAGCACTGCGGCACCGGCAGCCGACAGCACTCCAGCAGCGGGTGGCAACACAACGGCCGCTGCCCCTGCGACCGCCCCTGCCGCTCCGCCACAACAGTAAGCGAGCCTATCCGGGCCATCGATACGACTAGACCCCCGCGGCGTCCCTGCTCTGCAAACTTGCAAGACAGGGACGCCCGCGCCAAGGAGAGTCTCCCCCATGAAGAAGTCCTGCCTGCTGTTGCTCACTCTTTCCCTCGTCGCGCTGCTGCCCCGGGCTCTGCATGCCCAGGCTTCCGCAGCGGCTACCCGAGGCGGCATTGCCCAGATCGGCGTCGCGTACTCCAATTCCAACCAGGACGAATACACCAAGCGCCTGCAGGGAATCACGATCTACGGCACCTTTGAACTGACCAACCATCTCGGGGTAGAGGGTGACGTTCACCTAGCCTCCGCCCTGAAGTCGTACTACGGATACAAGGAGACCAGTGCAGATGTGGGACTCCGGTACACCCATCGCGTCCGGCGCTACTCGCCGTACGGAAAGGCTCTGGTAGGTTTCGGACACTCCAGTGCTCCCTCCCCCAACCAGATCGTAGGCGCCAACACTCCCGGAACCTACATGCTTTACTCCCTGGGAGGCGGTCTGGACTACAGGCTGAGCGACCGTTTCAACCTTCGCGCAGTCGACTTCGAGTACCAGAACTGGCCCAACTTCGCTCCTCATGGGTTGACCCCGTCGATTCTTTCCTTCGGTGTTGCGTACCGTCTGCGGTAAACCAGACCCCGGTTCCACGTAGAATGCCCTGAGAGACCCTCAGGGCATTTTTGCGCGTCCAAAATGGAACGGCGGCTGAGCTTCCAGCACTTTGGGTCGAGGAGTCTCCCTCTTGAATCGTTCTCTTCTGCTTGTGGCCGCGGCCGCGCTTGGGCTTTCGAACGTACAGGCGCAAGGCCAGGCTTCTCCCACGGCGCGCCGTCTGGCCGACATCCAGGTCGGCGGCGGTGTCACGTTCGCCAAGTCGGACTATGTACCTAATACGATTTCAGGGTTTGCCTTTTATGGTGATCTCGACCTCCGCGGGCACTATGGCCTGGAGTTCAACTTTCACCAGGTCAGGGATCCCAACGCCGATCCCCTGGTTCCGAGCAATCACTTTTCGGAGCGCACCTATGAGGTGGGCGGCCGCTACCTCCGCCACTACAACCGGTTTGCACCCTACGGCAAGGTGCTCTACGGCCGTGGCGTGGCGAACTTCCGGGCGCACCAGGTGCTTCTGCCGACCGGTGTACTGACGGACGTGAACAATATCGCCTACAACATGGGTGTTTTGGGAGTCGGCGTGGATTACCGTTTGACCCGGCGGGTGAACCTTCGCGCGGACTTTGAGTACCAGCACTGGTTCGCGTCCGATGCTGAGCTTCCCAACGGCCTCACCCCAAAGGTTTTCACCGTCGGCGCGGCGTACCACTTCCCTGCCCGCGGTCCCTTCCGTCTGGACCGCTGAACGACCCTGTCGCCCTGTTCGGGCTCGGGGATCAACCAAGGTCCACGGTCTCCGCTGCACATAGAAAGGCCCGGCACATGGCCGGGCCTTCTCACCACAGGATTGATTTAGAAGTGGTAGGCGATCCCGATGGCGGGCATCGAGAGTACATAGTAGCGGTTCGTCTTGAACGGGGGGACACCGAAGTCCGGAGCCTTGAGAACAAACCCACGGTACTGAGCACGGATGTCGAAGCTGGGGCTGATCTCGTAAGCGACACCAGCGCCGAACAGAGCACCGACGTTCGTATTTTGCCGGGTATCGAGGTTCGACGTTCCGTTGTCCTTAATGGGCGTGAAGATCATGCCACCGATACCGACCTCACCGAACGGGCTGATGTTGTGGTAGGTCCGCGAGTACACGTAGGCACCCGAGATCTCCTGCTGGCGCGAGTGCACGTACCCCGCGTAGCTGCTGTTCTTGTAATAAATCGTGTTCTGCGCAAAGGAGTAGTTCATCTCCAGGGCGCTGCGAGGGGTGAGCATATACCTGTAGCCCAACAACGCTCCTCCTGTGATGGAGGTGTGCATGGGAAAAACGCCGAGACCATTGACCTCTGGCGCCAGAACGCTGGTGACGCTCAGACTCACATCCTGCCGGCTCTCCTGCGCATTCGCTGCCGTCGCAACGCTCAGCAGCAGGGCGCCGAGCCACATCATCTTCTTCATGCTTACAGAAACCCCTTCACAGTCGCGCACGTCGGATCCGGTCCTCAGGCCACTCCCCAGACACAAGAGCCCAAACAGGCTGCGCCGCGCTGATGCCTAATTGTACCTGTACCTTCTATCTCCGGCAGCGTTGCCGGTGCTAAAGCAGAGAGACTGGCGCGATCCATATCGTCTCGAGGCGAAGCGTGAGCGGCTGCGCGGGCTTCCGTAGGAGCCAGCCCTGTTTGCATGAGACAAGGGAGAGCGCGTGCGGAATGCGAGACGGGTGCCGGAAATAAAGGGCGATCTGTCGTGGATACAACGCATCTTAAGGCGTAAATCCCTCCCGTGCGCACGTACACTGACGGTGTCAAACCCCTATGCGACGCCTCCTGAGCCTGGTGCTACTCGCAGCCTTCGGTTTTCCGATGGCAGCGTGCGCGCTTGCGCTGGCACACGGAAGTGACGCGGGAGGACCTTCGTGCTGCCGCCGCAACGGCGCGCACCACTGCGGAAGGCCGGAGCAGGCCGGGAGTTCGGATTCCACTCCCCAGGTCGGATCCGTTTGCTGCAGCTTTCCGCAACGGTCGCTGGCGACGGGCTTCGGTTCTCACCTGCTGCTGGCAACCGAGCTTCCGACACTGACATGCGGCGGGGCGCAAGCCGCCACAACCGCCGCCACCTCGCACCGTTGTACAGCACGCGAGCGTTCGCACTCCCAACGCGGGCCCCCGGCTGTTCTCCTCGCCTGACGTTCTCTCCTCCGACGCACGCCTGAGCCCACGCGCGACGCACTCTCGCGACGAGGCATCGAGCTGGACGGAGGCCATGACGCTCACCCCTGCAGGAGAAAGATCATGCTCCCCGTCGCTCCGCGCCTGGTGCTGGCGGCCGTTCTGGCCGGCATCGCGCTTCCGCTTCACCTGCCCGCGCAGCAGACCGTCAACAACGCCTCCCTGGAAGGCCGTCTCGCTGACCCCACGGGCGCGGTGCTCGTAGGTGCGCGGGTTCTGGCCCACAACGAGGCGACAGGTATCGACACCCGGACAGGAACGGGAAGAGACGGCCTGTTCCGGCTGCCGTATCTCGCGCCGGGCAGCTACAAGCTGACGCTTAGCGCATCGAGCTTCGCGGATCGCACGCAGACGGTCGAGCTGACGCCCGGGGCAAACCTGCACCTCAATCTGGTGCTGCGGCCACCCTCCGCTTCGGCGACCGTCAGCACCGACACAATCTCGACCGCCATCGATACGAGCACGCAGATCGCCGCGACCATCCTTCCCGCGGAGACGGAGCAGCTTCCGTATCTTTCGCGCAACTTCCTGGATCTGGCGCTGCTTGCCCCTGGGGTCTCGGCCACCAGCACGGGATCCACACAGCTCTTTGCGGAGACCTCCGCCGTGGCGGGACAGGGGCTGTCGGTCAACTCGCAGCGTAACTTTTCGAATTCTTTCCTGGTCGACGGTCTCTCCGCGAACGACGATGCCGCCGGCCTGGTGCAGGCCGCGCTTCCGCTGGAGGCCGTACGCGAGCTGCAGGTGGTCACTTCGGGTGGGCAGGCGGAGTTTGGGCGAGCGCTGGGCGGCTACTTCAATTTCGTCACGCGCAGCGGAACGAACGTCCTGCATGGGGCAGCATATGGATTTCTACGGAATCAGCGGCTCGATGCTGCCAATGCCCTTACCCATACCGTACCTCCCCGCACAGAGGCCATCTTCGGCGGCGCGCTCGGTGGTCCGCTGCAGAAGAATCGAACGTTCTTCTTCCTCAACGCCGAACAACGAAATCTGAACCAGAACGGCGTGATGACGATCCGCGGAAGCGATGCCACGCGCATCAATGCGCGCCTGACCGCCGCGCAGTATCCCGGAACGCTGCTTTCCATAGCGCCGGATGCCACCTCCACGCTGTACCCCAACCCGGCCCACGCCACCAACCTGTTTGCCCGGCTGGATGCCCAGGTTACCGCCCACGACACCCTGGCCGCGCGGTATTCGCTGTATCACGTGGCGAGCCAGAATTCGCGCGGCGCCGGCGGCCTTACGTACACCTCGGCGGCGGCAGGGCTCGAAGACTTCGACGAGACGCTTGCGATGTCGAACATCGTGATGCTGAACACAAAGACGGTCAACGAGACGCGTGGCCAATGGGTGCGGTCGATGCTCGATGCTCCAGTGAACGATCCGGTCGGGCCTGCCGTCAGCATCTCCGGTGTGGCCGCCTTCGGCACGCTCTCGGCCTCTCCCACGGCGCGCCATGCGACTGTCTACGAGCTGGTCGATAACCTGTCCCATCAGCGCGGTGCGCACTCCCTCCGGGCGGGTGCCGACTTCCTCCAGAACGTCCTCACTATCTCCTTCCCACAGTCCAGTCGCGGCAACTACACGTTCTCTTCGCTGACGAACTTTCTTACCGCGACCTACAGCACCTTCACTCAGTCCTTCGGCGATCCGGACGTTCATCAGACGAACCCAAACGTCGGGTTGTACGCGCAGGACGAGTGGCAGGTGACGCCATCGCTTACGCTCAACGCCGGCCTCCGCTACGATCTGCAGTTCCTGCGCACGATCGAGCTGGACAGAAACAATGTTTCGCCGCGGGTCGGTATGTCGTGGGCGCCGTTTGCGGACAAGCGCACCGTGGTGCGGGCCAGCTATGGCCTGTTCTACGACCGCATCCCTCTGCGCGCGCTGTCCAACGCGCTCGAGTCCAGCCTCAACTCCACGGCGCTGAACAGCAACACCTTTATCACCCTGGCGCTCTCGTACGGCCAGGCGGGAGCGCCCGTCTTCCCCGCGATTGCTTCCGGCTACACCGTAGCGAACCTGCCGCCAAACGTTCGTGTATCGCTATCCACCATGGATCCCCACATCCAGAACGCCTATGCCCAGCAGGCGGCGCTGGAGGTGGAGCAGCAGCTTACACACACGGCCACCCTGCAGCTGAACTTTCAGCATGTCCGGGCCGAGCACCTGCTCATCTCCATCAACCGGAACACACCGGAGTGCCCTGCGGCCGTTGACCCGGTGAACCTCTGCCGGCCGAACGCCGCCTACGGCAACAACAGGCAGTACAGCTCCGCCGCGGACTCCACCTACGACGGTCTGCAGGTTTCTCTGGTGCAGCGACCCATCAAAGGCGGAAGCTTGCGCCTCTCCTATGCCTGGTCGCATGCCATGGATGATGTAGGCGAGTTCTTTTTCAGCGCTCCCATCAACAACCTCAACATCCGACAGGACTGGAGCCGCTCCGATGACGATCAGCGGCAGCGGCTGACCTTCGACGCCATCGTTCACTCTCCTACCTCGCCGGTCCGCGGGGCCGTGCAGGCGCTCACCCATGGGTGGCAGCTCAGCGGGATTCTGCAGTACGACTCCGCCCCTCCGTTCAACATCGTCACCGGGGGGAACACCCTGCAAACGACGGCGCAGCGGCCCTGCGTGCCACCGTACACGCTGGCTGCCAATGGAGGCGTGAATCCCTGCACGCAGGCACTCCAAGGCGCGGTCCTCGGGCGTAACGCCGGAACCGGATTCAACGTCTTCAACCTGAATGCACGCCTCGACCGCAGCGTTCCGCTGCATGAAGGCCTTCGGCTGGACCTGATCGCAGAGGCCTTCAACGCACTGAATCACCGCAACAACGCGGTCCCCAACACCACCTTCGGGACCGGCTCCTTTACGCCGGGCCAAACGTTTGTGGCAGCTCCCACGGCGGTCGCGGATCCGCGCAGTGTGGAGCTCGCCGCCCGCCTGATCTTTTAGTCCCTCTGCAGGCATGATGGCTCTACTCGCCGGGATCGTCGCCAGCGGCCAGCAGATCCTTGCGATAGACCCACGCATCCCGCCCCCGTCCGTAAAAGCTGCGGGCGAGGTGCGAGCGCGCATATCCGTCACGCTCATAGAAGCGAGTCGCGCCCTCGTTCTCGACCGAGACATGCAGCGCCATGGAGCAGCAGCCGGCCGCTCGCGCCCGCTGCTGCATTTCCGACATCATCCGCCGTGCGAGGCCTCGCCGTCTGTGATCGGGCGCGACATCGAGGGTAACGATGTAGCCGATGCGATCTCCTCCTGCAAGCTCCACGTGCAGGATGCAGAATCCGACGATCCGGCTTACGTTGTCCGCCTCGTCCTCGGCCACGACCGCCAGCGCATTCTGCGCCTCGGCAAAGCGCCGCATCGCGCCCAGGGTGAATCGGAACGGAGGCTCGAAACAGATCTCATCCAGCGCGAAGATGTGGGCCAGATCAGCACGCCGATATCTCCGTACCCGAACTCCCTGCTCTGCGCCCGACGGCTCCACGGCAGCTCAGATCGCCGGTTTCTGCAAGGCCACGCCGTTGATCGAGGGCCGCGCTATCCTTCGTGTCGCAGCGCGCTTGGATCCAGCCGCACTTTGGGGGACAACATCATCCGCGTCGTCACTGGTCAGGTGCTCTTCCACGTGCTGCAGGTGCCGTCGCATCGCACGGCGCGCTTCGTTCGGATCACGCGCGGCAATCGCGCGAAAGATCGCCTCATGGTCCACCAGCGCTGCGGCCTGGTGCTGCTCGAGACCCGCACGCTGGCTCAGCCGGTGATACATGGGAGCGAACATGCCGGCCCAGAGCCCGTTGATGATGCTGGCAAGCACGCTGTTTTTCGCCGCCTCGCCGACTGCGACGTGGAACTGGCGATCCGAGACCTGGGTGTTGATCTTGCCCTCCACCATCCGCCGCATCTGTTCCAGGATCTTCTCCAGCTTGTTCAAATCGCTCGCCGAAGCATAGAGCGCCGCGTCGGCTGCGGTCTCCCCCTCGATCAGCAGCCGCGCACGCAAAAGCTCGAACGGGCCCGGGCCAGAATCCAGCACCAGCGACATCGGGTTCACGGCCTCGCGGACGTAGGCGCCCGATCCGCTCCGGATCTCCAGCTCGCCCGCGATCTCCAACGCGATCATCGCCTCACGGATCGTCGGCCGGCTTACTCCGCAGACCTTGGCCAGGTCGATCTCTCCCGGCAGACGCGCTCCGGGCTGCAATCCGTTCTCCGCGATATAACGCGAGATGCGTCCGGCGATCTCCTGATATCTGCGGTGGGTCTTCACCATGGGCGCGTTCATTGTCTCCTGGGCGGGTCACGCAACATCGTACAGCTCCACTGTGCCGTGCGGAAGGACCACCGCCCGCTCAGGCGGGACACCGGCCGACAAGGGCCGTCAGGGCTTAGAAGTTGAAGGCTAGACCGCCCTGGATGGCACGAGGCATCTGCGCCAGGAACAACGTGTGCCCATCCGGGGCCAGAACGGGCTGATAGCCCTGCTCCAGCAGGTTGGTGGCTTCCACGACCGCATCCATACCGTTGGGCAGAAAGCGTCCACAGGCAAGCCGCTGCCGCAGGTAGAAGCTCAGGTACGCTTCGTTCGGCGTGGCGTTGTAGGCGTTCACCTGGGTCAGCGTGTTCACCGGCTGCCAGCGATACTCGGCACGCACGGTCGTTCCGCTCCGCAGCACCTTGCCGTGCACCATGACCGTCAGGGCCTGCGCCGTCCGCGCCTGCAGTTCGGCGGCGGCAACGTCCAGCGATTGCAGCTCGCGGGCGCGCTCCAGAGCCGTGCCCAGGTCATACGCCACCGAGGCCCTGAGCAGAGGCGTGAGCGTCTGCTCCAGGCTGACGCTCACGCCACGCGCCTCGTAGGTTCCCGTAGCCAGGCGGAAGGTTTGGGTGTTCGGATCCGCCACCAGGGCAAGCCCCGGCGCGGTTCGCACATCCAGCGACCCGCTTCCCCCCACCGAGTCCTGGCTGAGGTGATCGGTGTAAACCGAGGCGCTTACGAGGCGTTTGCCCAGCTTGCGGCTCACGCCCATCTCGTGGTGACGCCCCTGTCCACTCAGCGGCCGTCCCGCGGCGTCGGCGAACATCGGATGCACGGAGTTCATGTGGTCCAGATCTTCAGAGCTCTGCAGCTCCCTCCCGCTCGCAAACCGGTAGACCACCAGCGTGTTATCGTCCGGGCGAAACGCGATCCGAACATACGGCTGGCTGCTGAACCGGGTTGTCGCCAACCGCTCGGCGACCATCAGCGTACCGGCGTCGACCATCACAGCGTCGCCCAGGGCGAGTTCCTGGGTGCTCGCCAGCCGGAGCACACTGAAGCCAGCCGCTCCGCCTGCCCCGATCAGCTCCGGGTGGGTCTGGGCCTCGGAGACCAGGCGTGTGCTGCCAAACTGCGACCTCCGCTCATACCCGAGGCTCACATTCGCGGACACCCCAGCGGACGTCATCGAGTGCGCGTCGCCGAGGTCGGCCCGCAGCATAGCGCCGTCGCCATCTTCCAACGAACGGTCGACCATGAGAACCTGATGCAGCCCGCCCTGGCCGAAAGCGCCATCCCCGTTGGTGACCGCCAGTCTGCCCTGGGATACGGCGCGCCGTTGCTCCGGGGCGCTCGTGGAGATCGAAAGGCCGCTCTCGGGATCCTTCAGCCGCAGCAGCGGTCGGCTCGCGGTGGA
>DATLMQ010000015.1:0-6798 GCA_035537215.1 Acidobacteriaceae bacterium | reverse complement strand
CGCTTCCGCTCCCTCTGCCAATCCCGCCGAAGCCGCCGGGTCCAGCACCTCGGCCTCCGCCTCCGCCTCCGCGCCCACGTCCTTCGGCGCCGGCCAGCCGCTCGTCGCCGCCTCCGATGAAGTCTTCTTCCGCAGAAAGGCCGCGGCCGTCTGGTGGATGCTGCGCGAGCTCGCCGGCGAGCAGCCCCTGCAGCTCGCCCTCAGCGCCTGGCGCACCCAGCCCGTTCGCCCCGACACCCCCGCCGCTCAGGCCCGCGCCTTCCAGGCCCTTCTGGAAAAGACCAGCGGCAAAGACCTCGGCTGGTTCTTCGATAGCTGGGTTCTCGAGGACCGCGGGCTCCCCGACCTCAGCATCGTCGAAGTCACCCCGCGCCAGCTCCCGGCCGGTCAGGGTCACGACACCGGCTGGCTCGTCGCCGTGACGGTCAGAAACAGCGGAGCCGCCACCGCCGACGTTCCACTCTCCATCCGCTCCGGCCCCCTCACCACCAACAAGCGCATCCGTGTCCCCGGGCTCTCCAGCGTCACCAACCGGGAGGTCCTCCGCTCCGCCCCCACCGAGATCGTCCTTAACGACGGCAGCACCCCCGAAGCCGGTGCCGCGGTCCATACACGGTCCGTCGTCGTGCGATCCGAATAGGCACACGTTAAAAGCACTCAAAATGCGCTTAAAACACCTTTAAAGCACCTTAAAGTGCATTAAAAACACACATGTTTTTGCTGCTTAGCGCCGTCTGCGCTTAGCTCCGGAAGCTCCATTCAGCCTGCGCAGCGGTGCAGGAGATCCGCACATCTGCCCCCCGCTCCAGGCCCTTGAGCACGTCACCGCGACCGGTCGAACCGCGTTCCCAGCCGCTCCTTTGAGCTGCATTACCCCATTGCTGTCAGCAACTTGCGGCACAGCGCGAGCGATGGCCGCCAGCTGTGCCGCGCTCGCCTCCCCCACCGCCGTAAAGCTGTAACCTGCCCTGGAAGCCTGCCCGCTCACCGTCAGCTCCCCCCCACTCCCCAACCGCACCGGCGTCGGCGCCAGCTGTACCCCCCCAGCCCGCACAGTAGCCGTAAACTTCTGATTCAAAGGGACATCCCTGCTGGCCGCAGCCACCGCATGAGCATCGTGCGCAGCCGGCAAAGGCAGAGCCGCCTCGACCGTCCCACTCCACGATCCCTCCTCCGAGTTCTCCAGCTCCACATCCAAAGCTCCCGGAATCAGAGGGTTAGAGGGCACACGCGGAGAAAACAGCCGTACCCACCCTGCCACCCAGTCCACAGGAAGCCCCTGCACCGCCACCCTCGCCCCCCTCGCAAACGGCCGTTGCATCCCGGCACTAACCGCTGTGAAATGAACAGGATCCGGCCCGGAAGTAGGAACCGTGCAGCTCACATCCCCCAATGCCGCCGCCGTCACATCCGCCCTGGCGCTGCAATTAGCCGCCACATCAAGACTCTGCACCGGCACAAAGTCAGCCCTCCGCAGCTCGTCTGCCGTAACATTGATCCGCAGCTCCGCCCCGCTAAGAAGTCCTTTGATTGCAGCATCTACGTGAAACGTCCCACGCCACCCCCAGTCCTCTCCGGTGACCAGGCGACTAGCTTCCCCAAGCGGCGCGTCGTGCCAACTCGCCCGCAGATCCAGCGGCACCTCACCCATATGCGCCGCCCGCCGCAGTGATCCTTCAAGCCGCACCACCCCAGGATCCCCAATATTTGTATCCGTGCGCGCCGGTTTGCCCTCTATCCGCACCCGCCACTCCTGAGACGTAGGCAACCAGAGCGCAAAATCGGCTTCTGTCAGCGCAAATGGCATCTTCTCCTGCCCCAGCTTCAGGTTGATACGGCCCCCCGTAGCCTCTATATACGGGAAACGCGTGACCGGTCCAGCCTTCGGCTGCCCCGTAGGCGCACTCTCCACCCGCGAAGCATGGACCAGCACCTCTTCGAGGTTCCAGCGTCCTTGCGCGTTCCGCTCCAGGTTCACACTGGGCTCAACAAATCGGATCCTGGAGAACTCTACGCGCCGCTTCCAAAGCGAGCTGACCCGCAGCAGGGCTTCCACGCTGTTTGCCCGGATGATCGGTTCGCTTCCAAACTCCGGAGCATCGCTGACAACCAGGTTTTCCAGCGTAAAACTCGGCATCGGAAGCAGGTGAAGCACGACGCGATCGAGGTGGACAGGGCGGCCCAGGCTCTCGCTCATACTGGAGAGGACGCGGCGCTGGTACCGACCCACGTTGATCAGCGGCGGAATCAGCGCAAGAAGTAGCAGGACCACCACACCGGCAGCGGCCCACGCCAACCCACGCCGCAGTCGCTGGTGCCGGTCCCTGTGCTCCTTTTCTTGCTCGATCGAGTCCATCATCCTCTCAGTGCCCAGGGATGGAGCGCCAGCGCAGGCAGGTACTCCCATCACGCTTTGCCCGCCTCTCAGCGGATCACGTGAAGAGTACGGCTCCAGCGCGTCTGGGTGAAGAGATGCGTCACGATGTGGACGACAAAGCCCAGCCGGTCACTCAGGCTGGTTTTCTCCTCCTGGTCCGTCGGCGTCTCGAAGGACCAGTAGACAAACATCGGCCGGCCCATGATGTTCTCCTGAGGCACAAACCCCCAATAACGGCTGTCGAGACTCTCGGTGCGATTGTCCCCCATGGCAAAGATCTTGCCCGGCGGAACCACCAGATCTTCACCCTGAACATGCGTGGGCAGGTCTTCGCGCCAAAGCTCGGTCAGTTCCTGCTCTGGTCCTGGAGTCATGGAAGGGAAGTCATCCCTGTACGGCTGATACGCGTGTTGCGGATTCTGATCATCTGTCGGCATGGAGGCGTAAGGTTCGTTCTGGGCTACACCGTTGACATACACGACACCATGGCGGAGATGTATGCGATCACCCGGGATGCCGATCGCGCGTTTGACCAGGATCAGGTCAGGAGTCTCAGGGTTTGGCTTCAGAAATACGATCACGTCTCCGCGCTGTACGGAACGGTAGTGCACGAACGGAGCCCACGAGGTCTGCGGCGCCAGGGTGATCCTGTCGACTACGACGTGATCTCCCACCAAAAGCGTGCCCACCATCGACGGTGACGGAATCTCGAAGTTCTGGAAGATAAAGCCCATGATGAACAGGCCAACCACTAGCACCATGCAGATGGAAGCCAGGGCTTCAAGGGGAGTCTCCTTCACCTCGGCATCCGCCGGCCGACCCGGCCCTAGGTTCGCGCCGACGACAGCCGCTTCGCTCCGGCTGGATCTCACTGGGTCCGTGGCACTCTCTGCAATATTGTTCAACTTGTTCGGTCTCCCGCATCGCAGCCAGCGGCCGCGCCATCCGCTCTGTCAGTGTACTTGACCGCTCGGCAGAGGTCCTGAGATGGAACCTCTATCTCGGCCCAAGTCAACGCAGAACATGAAGGCTGAAGGCACTTCGTAAGCGTGACGCAGAAGACTGTGCCACACCGCCGTCATCCGGCGCAGCAAGCGAGAAATACACGACAAAGGGACGGCCTACAAGGTCTGAAAGAGGGACGAAACCCCAATACCTGCTGTCTTCGCTGTTGTTCCTATTGTCGCCCAGAACGAACAGTTGTCCCGGTGGCACGGTGAGCTCGTCGTTCACCACGGACCGTCGCAGATCCAGCCACCACGTCGGATCAAGGCTTGGATCAGTCTCGCGCAGGGAGGGGAAGTTGTCCCTGAAGTCATTCAGGCCAGAGGGCGAGTAGAAAGCATACGGCTCATCCAGCGGCCGCCCATTGATCCAGACCCTTCCGCTTCGCAAGCGGATGCGGTCACCAGGAACCGCGACCACGCGTTTCACAAGATGCATCGATGGATCCACCGGGTAGTGAAACACCACAAGATCACCGCGATGGACATCGGAGGGGGGCAGTAGCCACGACAGATGCCCCTCGCGCTCATAGGCCTGCTTGTCGACCATAAGGAAGTCGCCGACACGCAGAGTGGGGACCATCGATTCCGAGGGAATTCGAAACGGTTGCAGCACAAACGTAAGCGCGAACAGAGCCATTACCAGAAATTCGAGCAACGATCGGAAGGTCGCTAGGACACCATGGTGCGCCTTGGAGCCGGGTAGCACGCGAGAGTTGGTGGACCCTGTACTGAGGGTGAGGGGACGTATCGTCCTCAGATCGGCGGGAAGAGATGCCTGGGGCATCATGGCCTCGCCTCTTCTGGGCTCGCTGCTGGGGCAGCCAGCCCCTCGTCACTTGCAGAACTCAGCTCGGTGTTCCACCGCTCCAAAGCCAGCTCCGCGGCACGCTGTTGCGCTTCCTTCTTGCTGGATCCTTCGGCTGAGGCCAGCACAACGATGGATTCATTTGGCCGCTCCAGCTGCGCTTCGACCCGAAACCGGCGCTGGTGGGCCGGCCCGGTCTGTCCCGTATCGGCATATGAAAGACGGCCTGCGCCCTCGGCCTGCACCCGTTCCTGCAGGACGGTCTTCGGATCCCGGAGAGCTCCTCGCCCCTCTTCGCTGCTGATAGCTGCACGAAGGGAAATGAGCTCAGGTCGGAGCAGCTTCTGCTCCACCAACCGAAGCACCTCCGCCAAGCCGTTGTCCCCGTTCTCCCGGGCATCCAGGTAGATCGCCGCGAGCACCGCTTCCGCCGCGTTGGCCAGAATCGCCGGCTTTCTTCGAACACCGTTTTGCTCGGCACTCCGGCCCACGATGAGGTAGTCTCCCAGCCTCAGTTCAGTCCCGAACGCAGCCATTCTCTGGCGGCTTACAAGACTCGCTCGCATGCGCGTGAGCTCTCCCTCACTCTGCTCGGGGAAGCTCCGGAACAGGAGCTCCGTCGCTGCCAGTCCGAGGACCGCGTCTCCCAGGAATTCAAGCTGCTCATTATCTGTTCCAGGGGAGTTCTTGGTCTCCTGCGAAGGCTTCTCGTCCCCAACCCTCCCGGATCGCTCCTCGTAAGGATGAGACCGATGAGTAAGCGCAAGCTGCAATCGCGCCGGATCTCGAAACGTATAGCCGAGCATCTGCTCTAGCGAAACCAGATCGGAGATGCGTTCCGTCCCCGCACCGCCGCCCGTTTGCTGCGGACGGGCTCCCTCGGCCTGCCCCCTCTCCGGGAAAGGTTCCACCGAGGGTGGCTTGCTCGATTTTGTCCTTGGAATGATCATCGCGCTTTGTTCAATTTATCTGTCGGCCATGTCAACCGCGCTCCTACAAAGGGTGTGCTCAGTACCCCGAATGTCTATTTCGGCGGATCGGGCCGGTATGCGTTCTTTTGCGCCTTTCCGGTCGGATCAAAATCGCTTTCGTCCGCGTTACCTTGGGGAGCCTGCTCGCGCCGGGGCAGGGCGAAGGGTTTTTTGAGGCCCGCCTCCGCAGCCGCGCGCGTATCGGGCCGTCCGTCTCGTACCTCCAGCGCGGCCTGGTACTCCGCCACCGCGTGCTGCCGATCAGGCGTGGCCATGGTGTCGTATAGCCGGCCAAGGTAGATGTGGCTCCAGGCCAAGGTGCGTGGATCTTTGCTCAAGCTGAGGGTTTTCTCGAATCCTGCCTTCGCGTCCTGGGCATGGCCCTCGATCAACTCGATACGCGCAAGCAGATAAGCAGCCTCTCCGTGGTCCCCCTTAGGATCAGCAAGAGCCTTCTCCGCCAGGTCGGACGCATCGGCAACGTTCCCCTTCGCGAGGTGCGCTTCGGCGAGTTCAAGCCCGCCCAGCTTGCGAGGACGTGTCGTTGGCCGCAGCGGATCCGACGGGGCCTCCTTCACAAAGACGATCTGCTGGGCATGTCGGCGTTCCCGGTCTACGTCCATCCCGTAGATCATGGGGGCGATCTCGTCTCGCAGGCCGTCGCCATTGTGCTCCATAACAACCAGCGTCCCGTAGAAGTATCCGGTCAGCACCCATCCTTGAGCCTCATCCCGCGCTACTATCTGCTGCCGGGCAATGGAGGTTTCACGATCGTAAAGTGCCTTCGCCGCATCATACTGCTCGAAATCAGTTCGCCCGCGGGAACCCTTTGGGCGAACGGGAGCGGCTGCATCGATGACGTACGTGCGGGCCTCGATGGCCTTGATCAGGCACTCCGTAATCAGCGCGACCGCATCGCTCTTATAGAAGAATTCGATCGGAGCATCCTGCACCCCCCGTAACACCGGCTGAATCCGCTCCATCGCCTGCCCACGGCTGTAAACCATCGGCTCGACCACATAGTGCAGATAAATATGCCGGATTTCGTTCATGCGCACAGGATCACCTGTGACATTGCTGGGCGAGGTCACGATGATGTAATCGCTGCCGTAAATGCGCGCATTGGTGAGCGACGGTGGCAACATGGGCTCCAGCAGAACAAGGAAGCGCCGTCCGTCGTAACTGGAAACCGGCTGGTGCAGATAGATATTGGTATTCAGAATCATCTGCACCATCGGCTCATGCACGCGCGCAGCCAGCGCCTCATACTCCGAGCGATGGTGCACCCACATGTAGTGAAGGTTCACCTGCTCCGCGAAGGCCCGCAGCAGGGGCAGAATATTCACCACCTGCGCCGCCTGAGGGGGCAGCTCCGTTTCATCAACGTTGGGCGTCAGCTCCGGAGCGGGAGACAGGTAGAGAGCAAGAGAAACATACTGGCCGACCTCTAAGCCGCTGTTTGTCAGCCTGTGCTGCGCACTGTAGTCGCACAGCGCATCGCGGCTCTTCCGCGCGGTCTCTGATCCTGCGAGTGCTGAATTCATCTCTGCGCGCACAGCCCCGCGCACGGGGGCCGAGTGCTCCAGGTCGGCGTCGTAGCCGCAGGCATTCAGTCCCGCGGCCATCTGGAATAACGGC
>DATLMQ010000014.1:0-5806 GCA_035537215.1 Acidobacteriaceae bacterium | reverse complement strand
CAGTTGCCATCCTCGGTATAGAACTTGATGGCGAACCCGCGTGGATCGCGCAAGGTTTCGGGAGAGTGCCCGCCGTGAATGACCGTGGAGAAACGGATGAATAAGGGTGTCTGCTTGCCCGCGGTTTGAAACAGTTTCGCCCGTGTGAACTTTGCGATCGGCTCATCACCTACTTTGCCAGTGGGCTCGAAGTAGCCGTGCGCTCCCGCACCACGCGCATGTACGACGCGCTCCGGAATGCGTTCGCGGTCAAAGTGCGTGATCTTTTCGAGGAAGTGGTAATTCTCCAGCGTCGCCGGCCCGCGACGGCCTACAGTCCGCAAATTTTGGTTATCGGGGACAGGGTGCCCCTGCCGCGTGGTCAACGTCTGTTCACTCGCGCTCTCACTCGGCTTCGAGCCCAGCCCGTTACCATTTCCGTTCGTTTTTTCACTCATCGAGGACACCTCCGGAGCGCACGCCAAGCGTCTGCGCCCGTTCCAATATGGTAACCCCGTTCCTACGCGAGCGTGTGAACGGCGGCGATGTGGCTAAAGCCTGCGGAAGAGCGGCCTGGTCCTGGCGTCCTCAGAAATCCACATGAGTACGAACACTGAAGACTGCGACGGGTCCGCGAGCGAGGTTATAGCCGGGATGCGCGATCAGCTGGAGATCGAAGGCTGTAAAGAGGCCGCGCCAGTTATGGGCGGTGTAGAAGGCCTCGAGGATGTCTTCGCGGGCGTAGCGAAGACCTCCATCCCCGAGCAGGAAACCGCGACCGCCGAGGGCGAGGTACTGCTGATGATCGCGCTTGATTGCATTTGAGACGAGGGCGAGGCCGAGCTTGTCGTTGACGCGAGACCAGCGGCTACCGGCGAGGTCGGCGCCGAATTCGATCGTCTGCTCGACCTCGGTGTAGGCATAACTCTCCTGGCGACCGTCGTTCCAGCCGAAGCGGCCGAAGAGGCGGAGGTCGGGGGTGAGTTCCTGCTCGAAGTTGAGGCCGAGGCCGTACTTACGAGCGGTGCGGAAAGGGTGGGCGGTGATGTCGGGAGCTGCGGTGAGCTGGCCCGCTCCTCGGGCCGCGAACGCAGCGGCGTTGGCTTCCCGGTAGTCGCCCATGTTGGCGTGGTTGACGAAGCCCAGGAGCCGGACCGCGCCTTTGCGCTCAGGCGCGAGGAGCGGAGTCAGGGGGGTGGCGGCGTAGTCGAGCTCGAAATTGTCGCCGCGAGCTTTGCGGAGGCTGGACTGGAGATCGATACCGTTGGCGACGGTGGGCATGAGCGCGAAGGCATAGCGGAGGGAGAGGGGGCCGTCGTCATACTCCGCGACGGCAGCGTAGGTGTAGCCGCGAGTGTCGGCGGCGTAGTCCCAGGCACCGTTGTTGTCCACGGTCCAGTTGAGGAACTGGAGGTGGGAATCGGACGCGGGGTTGTTCAGATCGAAGACGTCGGGGAGGCTGAGCTTGCCGGCACGAAAGTCGAGGCGGCGGGCGGGGACGCGGGTGGCCAGCGAGAACGGGGTGCGCTTGGCGTCCACCAGCCGGGAGCTGAGGCCGAGGGTCTGATGAAGCTGGACGCGCGCGATGTAGGGCTTGGAGCCGAGACTGGGGTTGCGAACGACGTCCAGGTTCGTGAAACCGGCGAGGCCAAGGGCCTGGGAGATACCGCGGCCGCCCGCAGACTCGATGTCGAGGATGGCTTCGGTGTTGAACCGTGGGTTGCGGTGGAGCTGCAGGCCCGAGAAGAGGGTACCGACGAGGGACACTTTGTATTCACCGCGACCAACCAGGGAGTTGGGGCCAGCGTAGGGCGAATGGAAGCCCGGGTGCGCCTGGAAGACGATGTTGGCCTGGCCGGAGAGCAGCCAGGGGGAGGTGTCTGAGTGCGGGAAGATGGTGACGGGAACGGAGGGGGCGGGCGGGAGCTCGGTCTGCGGCTGGGAGGTCTGTGCGGGGGTGCTTTGCCCGATGGCAGGGTGGGCGGCGAGCAGGGCGACGGCGAGCAGAGTGCGGATATGAGTCATAGGAAGGAAGTTGAGGGCCAAGGAATGGTTAGCCTAGGTTTACACAAAAAGCGAATCTCCGGGTAAACGCATGGAGTGCGACAGATCTTCCCCAGCCTTCCACTTGACACGGGTTTAACTCAACATTAATGTGGAGATACACGGGAAAGGAGGATGGTCCAGCCTATGAAAATTGATTGTTCCAGTTGTGTGACACGTGAGGTGACTGAGGCTTAGAGCATCCGATGCTCTAGACCTGGCAGCTTGCAGGAGCAGTTCGCAAGACCATTTCTGCCGAGGCCCATCCGAGTGCGGATGCCTCAGGTCAATCTCAACAGATCACCGCAGAACGGCTCGTTTCCTTGAGGAAACGGGCCGTTTGTGTTTCCCAAGACGGTGAAATTGAGTGCTTAATAGGGTGTAAAGGTGGTGTTTTAGTGTCAAAAGAGGCGGTTTTAACGCATTTTGAAACACACTCAGGGACGGATGAGCTGGTGATCGCGGGGCGGCGGTTCCGGTCGCGGCTGATTGTGGGCACGGGAAAGTACAAGGACGGGCCGGAGACGGCGGCGGCGATCGAAGCCTCGGGGGCGGAGATGGTGACTGTCGCGGTGCGACGGGTGAATCTCGACCGGTCCAAGGAGTCCTTGCTGGACTACATCGATCCGGAGAAGTACTTCCTGATGCCGAACACCGCCGGGTGTTATACGGCGGAGGAGGCGATTCGGGCGGCGATGCTGGCCCGTGAGGTGGGGCTCTCGGACTGGGTGAAGATCGAGGTGATCGGGGATCAGGCGACGTTGTACCCGGACGTGCAGGCGACGGTGGAGGCGACCCGGGTGCTGGTGAAGGAAGGGTTTACCGTGCTGCCGTACACGACCGACGACATCGTCTTCGCGAAGCGGCTGATCGATGTGGGGGCCGCTGCGGTCATGCCGCTGGGAGCGCCGATCGGGACGGGGCTGGGGATTGCGAATACGTACACGCTGCGGATGATGCGCGAGCTGGTTACGGACGTTCCGCTGGTAGTGGACGCGGGGCTGGGGACGGCGAGCGATGCGGCACTGGCGATGGAGATGGGGTTCGAGGCGGTGCTGCTGAACACGGCAATCGCAGGCGCCAAGGATCCGGTGCTGATGGCGTCGGCTTTCCGCAAGGCGGTCGAGGCGGGCCGCGAGGCGTTTCTGGCCGGGCGCATGGGGAAAAAGCTGTACGCGTCGGCCAGTTCACCGCTGGAGGGGATTTCGCGCTAAGTTCCCGAAGATGCTCGCGCGGCAATCTGCAATGGATCCCTGAAGCGGGGAGTGCGTAATGGACCGCTTGCCCGGTAGTTTCCTTTGCCGCTCGTGAGGAGGCGGTCTTGCTAAAGATTTTGACTACAAAGGTAATCGCGGATGATGCGGTTGCAGATCTCGGGTGCATCCTGCTGAAGCCAGTGGGACACTCCGGGCAGGTAGACGGTTGTAAGATCCCGGACATAAGTGTCGGTGCCCAGGGTGGTGCTCTTTGCCAGGAATGGGTCCGCCTCGCCCCATAGGAGCAGCGTAGGTGTCTCAATCGTGGGGAATCCAGCGTGTAGTTGCTGACGGAGGCCGCCGCCACGGATGAACGCGCGGTACCAGTTGAGGATGGCTGTGAGGGCACCAGGCTCGGCGGCGTAGTCCCGGGTGCGATTGAGGAGCCCGCGAGGGAAATGGTCGGCAGCTTGCACGTGCGCAGAATGGTGGATGCGATCAGCTTGGCCTGGAATGCGCTCAGAACGGCTTCAGGGACATACGGGATCTGGAAGAAAGCAGCGTACGAGGAACGGAGCATCTGGCCCGGGCTTCGGAGAGCGCGAGCAAAGCAGGCCGGATGCGGCGCGTTGAGGATGATGAGGGCGTCAAGCGGGCGGATTCGCCTGGTCGCGAAGCACCACGCGGTGATGCCACCCCAATCGTGGCCGAGAAGGATTGTTCGTCTGGGCTTGGCCGCGTCGATCAGCCCTGCTACATCCGCCATGAGATGGTCGATCCCGTAGGCAGCCTGTCCACGGGGGCGCGAGCTGCCCCGATATCCTCTCTGGTTCGGCGCCCAGGCACGGTAGCCCATCTCGGCAAGCAGCCGCAGCTGATCGTCCCAGTACTCGGCGGATTCGGGGAAGCCATGAAGGCACAAGGCCAGATCGGGTCCCTCGCCACAGGCGCGCACGTTGAACTGCAGACCGTTTGCCGCGAGCTGTCTGGTTTCGATCCGGAACATCGTCCTGGCTTGGATGCGGCGGCCAGGAACGTGCAGAGCGTTTGGCGCGTCCAAGGGAGGGTGCTGCGTTCGATCATTCGCGTCTCGGTTGCGTTCGCTGGTTGGGCGCTGGTGCACAGTGTGCTTGCATCGTGCAAGAGCAAGGACCTAGTGGCAGGTGTAGTGGGCACCAAGCCTCGCGACGCTCTCTATCGAGTGACCTATAACGCGGTCTCGGTTGTGTCGCTGCTGTGGTTGTGGCGCTACATTCACCAGATGGAGGATCGGCCGCTCTACCGGATTCCGCGCCCGTGGCGGTACCTTACGCAGGGAGCGCGGGTCTACCTGCTGGGTGTGGTTGTTGCGGCAGCGAAGCAGGTTGGGTTGGGGCCATTTTCCGGGATATCGGAGCTGGCGGCACTGGGGCGTGGCGAGGGCACGGAAAGGGAACCGGAGGCACAAGGACCAGCGGGCAACAGCGCCACACTCCAGACTGGAGGACCCTTCCGGTACGTTCGACATCCCACGAACGCGGCGGCGACGGCCATCGTGCTTCTTGCTCCGGAGATGACGGTGGTCCGCGCCGTGGTGGCGGTGATTACGCTGCTCTACACAGTCGTCGGATCGCTGCACGAAGAGAGCAGACTGGAAGAGGCCTACGGCGAGCCGTATCGCGAGTATCAGCGAAGCGGTGTGCCCTTTCTCATCCCGCGCCTCGACTGGCTCAGCGGCGGAGGGTGCGCATTCTGAGGGTAAGGCAACCGCAGTGCACCATCGCGGCACGTTTCGTGACTGTCCCATGTGCCCGGTGATGGTAGTCGTTCCTGGCGGCACGTTCCTGATGGGCGCTGGAGATTCCGAGACGAAAGGCTTCATCGAGGAAGTTCCGCAGCATCCTGTTCACATCAAGAGTTTCGCTCTGCGCGACGGTTCGGCTTTTCAGGCCGACAGACCTATTGCAGAGATGACCGGGAACCTGGCCTCGATGAACGGTACGACCACATGTTCGTACCGCATGCTCCGCGGCGGCGACTGGGGTGGTCCCGAGCGGGCAGTGCGTGGAACGGTGAAGCTGGCCTTCTAGTGGCTGGCGAGGCGTTCCTGGAGATTTTGCTTGGTCCGCGGCCACTCGGCGGCCAGGATCGAGAAGCGCAAGGTGTTGCGGGGGATGAAGTCGGCCGCCATGCGGTGGGCGCGGAGAGTGCCTTCGAGCTTCGCGCCGAGACGGGCGATGGCACTGGCGGAGCGGGTGTTGCGCTCATCGGTGCAGAAGCTCACGCTGTGCATGTTCCAGGTTTCGAAGGCGTGGCTGAGCATGAGGAGCTTGGCTTCGGTATTGGCAGCGGTGCGGACGGCAGAGGCGGTGAGCCAGGTGGAGCCGATCTCGCCGGTGTCAAAGGTGTGGGCGCCGTGATGCGGGGAGCTGGCGGGCCACGGCCAGCGCTCGAGCAGGAAGAAGCGAGTGGAGCCGATGACGGCGTTGTCGGCGAGGCGGACGGTCGCGAAGGGAACGCAGGTGCCGGCGTCCCGCAAGGCGAGCGCGGCAGCGATGTACGCGTCCACGGCGGGGCGGCCCTGCGGGATGATGCTCCACGTGTACAGC
>DATLMQ010000013.1:0-6643 GCA_035537215.1 Acidobacteriaceae bacterium | reverse complement strand
GCTCCCAGAATGGATTGATTCTCAGGCATCGGACCCACGTTCCTGCGGCTTCGAGTATCCGAAGAGAATAGTACAAAGCGTCCCTGCCGTCATGTGCTCAACCAGCGCGCTGACGCCCAATTCTGCTGTCCCGGTCCGTTGTTCAGAAGTGCCGCAGCCGTGAACGGGACGCCGGTTCTGCCGTTCGCTGAGCGGCCACCTCGGCAGGTCCGGTCGGCTTCTCCATCGTGCGTTCGATGGAGCGGCTCACCAGGTCGCGCGATCCTAGCCCGATCGCGAGCGACAGCGTAAGCACGATGCCTCCAAAGAGAATTCCGAACGCAAGACTCACGATCGCTCCGCCAATGCGCAGGTGATCGAGCGCCATGGCCGCCGTAAGTACCAGCACCATCCACTTCACGCCCAGCCCGAGAAACCGCGCGTACTGCATCTGCGCATTCACCGCCCCAATCAGCACGGAGCGCGCCAGGAACCGCGCCAGCACCGTCCCTATAAACAGAATGAGAATGGCGCCGATCAGATGCGTAAAGTAGGGCAGCAGAAACAGCGACACCCGTGCATTCGCCTCGTAGGAAGCGTCAAAGGCGGAGATACCCACCGCGATGCCCACCAGCGCGCAAAGCCAGAAGAGCGCGCGTGAGGCGATCCGCGTCGGCGACTGGCTGGAGGTCCACTCCAGCAGCTTCGCCGGTGAGTTCGACGTGCCGCCCGCTGTGAGTCTCTCGTCAAACCGAGCCGCCGTGAGCAGGCGTCGCACGATTGCGGCCAGCGCCACGCCCACCAGAGCAAAGACCACCACCGCGACCAGAAATGCGAGCAGCCCCGGCAGAAAGCTGACCAGCACAACCAATACGCGGTGCATCGATTGGCGAAGTGCGAATTCGATTTGCTGACCCATCGTGCATCCTTCCTGAACTGTGCGACGCGCAAGCGGCGCCGTTGTCACATCTGACCGGGGCCTGGGACCGGGCTACGGGTTGAAGCGATCCGGCCAGCGCCAGCGCGCAACCAGATAAGGTTTCTCCCGTTCAAACGCGGCTGCCGTCTCTTCCACATGCAGCGCCGAGTCCGACGCATCGGAGACCGTGCGCAGTGTAGACGCCACCCACGCCAGGTACAGCGGCGTGAGCGCACCCAGCAGGTGCCCGCGATTCAGCGTACGCAGGTGAAACGCCAACGCGAAGTCATAGATAATCCGTGCCCACAGCCCGGGAGCCATGGTGAAACCCTCGGGCGAACTGACCGAGAGCTTCTTCAGTGCCAGCAGCGATTGCGGGGGAAGCACAATCGACCAGATCTCCTGCAGGTTCTTGTACGCCAGCCTGAAGGCATCCACCATCTGTGGAAGCTCATCATCCATCTCGGTGGTACCGTTCGTCCGCGACGGCGGCGCCTCGGCCCGCTGCGCTGCTGTCATGGCGCGTGCCCGCTGCCAGAAGGCCGCCTTCGTCTCCACTTCGGTGAACAGCGATCCCGCCACACCGGTGAACAGCGCATTGAAGTCCGCCGTCTCAGGAGGCGGCAGCGTCCGCGATCCCGCCCCGTACTCGCGTATGGAGAAGGAGGCCGCCGCCGCTTCGGACACCGGCCACAGCAGCGAGTCAGGCTGCGCAAGCGCCATCTGCCGCTGCCCGATCGTCGCCATCCGGGCCGCCATGCGCCGCGACATGCCCGCATCCGCGGCCAGCGGATACCGGATATTCGCGCCAAACAGCGAGCGCGTCATCGGGTATAGCAGGGAAGCGGTCACGAGGCCGTCATGCGGCCCCAGCGTGTAGTTCGGAACCGCCAGATCCGCGCCTGCGCTCAACAGCTCCGCCATCCCGCGAAACGATGCAGCCGGGAGAAGGTTCGCATCCGATCCCAGCAGAAGTATGCTCTCGACCCCATGCTTCTCCGCCTGCTCCGCAGCCGAGGCATAGTCCACCGCGGTCAGTACCCACCCCGCCTGGGCCCGCGGCCCCTCGTAGGTCGCAAGTGGAAGCGTGCCCTGCATCTCCGGCCCATCCGCCCCGAAATCCGGACAAGCCACCAGCGCCTCGTCGGGCCCAAAGACGCCGGCAAGGCTGGCCAGCGTGGATTGCAGTGCCTCCGACGGCATGGGAGGCAGGCACAGCAGCACACGCCGCAGAGGCGCGCCCTCGCTCTGCGCGGGCGTCCCGGCCCCGGGCGTTGCTTGAAGACTCTCGTAGCTGGGTGAAGAAAAGGCCATAGACGTACCGGTCAGTGCTTGCTAGAGACCTTGGATGCGCTCAGGGCGATCTTACGCCGTTACCCTGAGCAATTCCCGGAGCCCCGCCAGGGGAATACCCACCCACGCGGGCCGGTTGTTCAACTCATACAGCAGCTCGTAGAAGGCCTTCTCCAGCTGCAGCGCCACCAGCAGGATCTGGGCGTCCTCAGGCGACGGCAGCAGAGGATCCTCCCCGATCGTCTCGCGATAGCCCCGCAGAAACGCAGTCGAGACAGTGTTCTCCCAGAGCGTAGCCCAGGGCTGCAGGGCGGCCGCCTGGTCCGGCCGTCGCTGCCCATGTCGTGCCAGCGCCGATTGCGCTGCGTAGCTGAAGCTGCGCAGCATGCCGGCCACATCGCGCAGCGGCGACTGCTTGCGCCGACGCTCCTCGAGCGATCGCGCCGGCTCTCCCTCGAAATCCACAATCAGGAAGTCCGTTCGCGAGCGCAGCAGTTGTCCCAGGTGATAATCCCCGTGCACCCGGATCCGCCTTCCGAAGCGGGACACATCCCCGTTCAGCGCAGCCACCTTGGACCGCAGTGTCTCCCGCACCCCGAGCAACTGGCGCGCCTGCTCCGCCACCTCCGGCGGCAGCGACTGGCTGCGCTCGGCAAGCGTCCGTTCCAGAGCTGCAAATCCCACCGCGGCCTGCTTTTCAATACGCTCACGCTCCGAGGCCAGGTCCTCCGCGGTAAAGCCTTCAGCGGAAAAGGCCGGGTCCTCGGTCGGCGTGGCCAGCGCAAGGTGCATCTCCGCCGTGCGGCGGCCCAGCAGATGCGCTGCCTCTAAGTAGAACCACGCATGTTCCCGTGCCTCTTCCGGAGCCTGCGCAAAGGCCGTCATTGTCGCCGGCGATCCCAACGACGGAGGGGGCGGGCACGTGGCAACCACGTCGTAGTACCGTCCCAGCTCCTCGAGCGTCCACGCCCACCCATCGCCCTCGTTTTGCGCAAACGCCTGCAGAAACGCCACCGTGGTGCCGTCATCGGTGCGATGCAGATCTCCCAGGTAAGCGGGAATATTCTGAAAATGGGCTACATCGGTAAGAAACCGCGTGATCTCGACATCCGGGTTCTCGCCCGGCCGCAGCCTCCGAAACAGCTTCAGGATCGCCAGCTCATCGAACAGGATGCTCGTGTTCGATTGCTCGGCCGACCCCACCCGCGAGCTCGTGCTCAGCAGCGTCGACGCATCCAGCGCCGTCGACCGCGACCCGCTCAGGCTCGCCGATCCCTCCCCCGAGCCCTGCTCGCCCTCCGCGATCAGCCGCAGCAGCGCTGTACGGACGTGCTCATCCGCCGTCGCGTCGTACAGCACGGCCGTGCTCCCGGTCCCATCCAGAGTCGCCACGATCGACCGTGGCTGTCCGCCGCGCAGTCGCTCAGCGGCTTCGCCCGTGGCTACCGCGAGCGGCAGCTGATACAGCTCTGCTGTGGCAACCGTCTCATCCCGGAACTGCACCTCGACCGTCGTGAGGGCGGCTGCCGTCCCGGGCACAGCGATCGCCGAGACAATCCGTGCCCATGCGATCGCGCGCGACTTGCCTCCAAACCATCGCTGCTGGGCGATGTACCCCGGCAGCACCTGATCGAGCAGGCTCTGTCCCGCCGGTTCCAGAATGCGCTGCAGCGTCCATGCCTCCTCGGGCACCGGGCGTCTCGCCTCGGCTGTGCGGCTCAGTGTCTCCACGATGGGGGCCTCCGGTGCCGGTGCTGCAGGCTGCAGCTCCAGCCACAAAAAGCTGTACGGCGCCAGCGTCAGTGGATACGGCTGCGCCCCGATCTCCGGAAACGAAACATAGCCCAGCATCTCCACCGGCTGCCGTCCGGCAAAGCGTGCGAGATCGAGCGCGACCGGTTGCGCGAATCGCGAAAGATTCGCCACACACAGCACCGTTTCCGTGTGCGTTCCGTCCTCGGTCTTGTAGTCGCGAATGTACGCCAGGATCTTGCGGTTCTCCGGATGCAGGAACTCAAGCGTGCCCCGCCCGAACACCTGGAACAGCTTTCGCAGCGCGATCATGTTGCGCGTCCAGTGCAGCAACGACGATGGATCGCTCTGCTGCGCCTCCACGTTGATCGCCTGGTAGCCCCAGATCGGGTCCATAATCACCGGGAAGTACAGCTTCGCCGGCACGGCTTTGCTGAACCCCGCATTGCGATCCGAGTTCCACTGCATCGGCGTACGCACGCCATTGCGGTCGCCCAGATAGATGTTGTCGCCCATCCCGATCTCGTCGCCGTAGTACATGATCGGCGTCCCTGGGAAGCTCAGCAGAAGCGAGTTCAACAGCTCAATCCGGCGGCGGTTATTGTCCACCAGGGGAGCCAGACGGCGGCGGATGCCCACGTTGATCCGCATGCGCGGGTCGGCTGCGTAGGCCAGATTCATGTAATCGCGTTCTTCGTCGGTCACCATCTCCAGCGTCAGCTCGTCGTGGTTGCGCAGAAACAGCCCCCACTGGCACGTCGAAGGAATCTCCGGCGTCTGCGCCATGATGTCCGTGATCGGCAGCCGATCCTCCTGCCGGACGGCCATGTAGATACGCGGCATCAGCGGAAAGTGAAATGCCATGTGGCACTCGTCGCCGTCGCCGAAGTACGGCCGCACATCGGCCGGCCACATGTTCGCCTCCGCCAGCACCAGGCGATTCTCGTACTCGGCGTCAATGACCGTCCGAATCTCCTTGATCTTGACGTGCGTCTCGGGCACATTCTCGCAGCTCGTCCCGTCCCGCTCCAGCAGGTACGGAATCGCATCCAGCCGCAGGCCGTCCACGCCCATGTCCAGCCAGAAGCGCATCGCCGTCAGCACCTCGTCCATCACCTGCGGATTATCGAAGTTCAGGTCCGGCTGGTGCGAGAAGAAGCGGTGCCAGTAGTACTGTTGCGCCACCTCGTCCCACGTCCAGTTCGACTTCTCCGTATCCGTGAAGATGATGCGAACGCCTTCGAACAGCTTGTCCGTATCCGACCACACGTACATGTTGCGTTCCGGCGATCCCTTCGGCGCATGCCGCGCCTTCTGAAACCACGGATGTTGATCGCTCGTGTGATTGATCACCAGCTCGATCAGCACCTGCATGTTGCGCACATGCGCCGCGTCCAGAAACTGCTTGAAGTCGCCGATCGTCCCGTAGGACGGGTTCACGTCCACGTAGTCCGCGATGTCGTACCCGTCGTCACGCAGCGGCGAAGGAAAGAACGGCAGCACCCAGAGGCACGTGACCCCGAGCTCCTGCAGGTAGTCGAGCTTCGAGATCAGCCCTTGGAAGTCGCCGATGCCGTCGCCATTCGAGTCCGCGAACGCACGTACGTGCAACTCATAGATAACTGCGTCTTTGTACCAGAGCGGGTCGGTAGCGCTGCAGGGCTTCTTCACTCGGATTTCGTGCCTCTCGTGCTCTTGTCTCGCAGGGTTGGATGCGGCTCGGGGCCCCTTCGTCGGTTACGGCAGAATGCGGAAGATGTGCGCCGGCATCTGCCACGGCCGAAGCGCCACAAAATTCCACTGGTCCTTCCATGTATAGGTCTGGCCCGTCAGCAGATCCTCCACCTGAAAGCTTCCCCGCCATGGCAGCCCCAGCTTGTCCATCTTCAGGTCGACCCAGGCCGTATGCTCGTTCAGCGGATCCAGGTTCACCACCGTCAGAATCGTATTCGCACCGTCCTCTGACGTCTTCGAATAGCACAGGATCTGCGGATTCGGCGCGTCATGAAACACCAGCCGCTCGTTCCGTTGCAGCGCCGGATTCTCCTGTCGTATCCGGTTGAGCTGCGTAATCAGTGGAGCGATGGAGATCGGGTCACTCCGGTCCCACTCCCGCAGCTGATACTTCTCGCTGTCCAGATACTCCTCGCTTCCTTTCTTCCCCGCCGCAGGCTTGGCCGCGCGCCCCTCGCACAGCTCGTACGCCGGCCCGTAGATCCCCCAGTTCGCGCTCAGCGTCGCCGCCAGGATCGCCCTTTGCAGGAACATCGCCCGCCCACCCGTCTGCAGCTGTTCGTGCAGGATGTCCGGCGTATTCGGCCACACATTGGGCCGGAAGAAATCCGAGACCGGAGGATTGCAGATCTCCTCGAAATATTCCTGCAGGTCCGCCTTCGTATTGCGCCATGTGAAGTACGTATACCCCTGCGTGTACCCGCCCTTGGCCAGCGAATACATCACATGCGGTCGCGTGAACGCCTCCGCCAGAAACACCACATCCGGGTCCGTCTTGTGGATCTCGGCAATGCACCACTCCCAGAACGGAAGCGCCTTGGTATGCGGGTTATCCACGCGGAACACCCGCACGCCACGCTCCATCCAGAACTGAAACACCCCCAGCAATCCGTCCCACAACCCGCGCAAGTCCTTGGACTCGAAGTTCAGCGGATAGATATCCTGGTACTTCTTCGGCGGGTTCTC
>DATLMQ010000012.1:0-4542 GCA_035537215.1 Acidobacteriaceae bacterium | reverse complement strand
GTTTCTGTGGGAAGGCGGGAGAGCATCTGGGAGAGATCCATGCCGGCCCGGCGCGCACCGCCGGGGGCTCCGGCTGTGCCGCCGGCTTCACCCCCGGGCGTGCGCGGCGAGGGAGCCGAGGCTTCAGGAGCGGCCGCCTGGCCACCCGCGCGGACCTGACCATTTGTTCCGGCGCCCGGGGCAGTGCCGCGCATGCGAGCGGCCATGACCTGTGCTATGGGAGCAGGGAGCCGGCGGACATCGCTGTTGGGGGTCACGGAGACGACGACGGTTTTGCCGGTGGCTAGGTCCTTGAGCGAGACGGTGCCCGTGGACGGGTCGACTGAGGAGAGAAGGCCGGAGAAGTTGCGAAAGGTGCCGGTGACGATCTCGTCGGCCGCTATGCTGCTGCCGTCGGGAGCGCGGGTACCGCGGACGCGAAGCTGGTCTCCGGCGTGAATGGCGGCGAGGGAACTGGGCTTCGCGTCCTCAAAGCGGACCGAGTCGCCGGCATAGCGGCGGACGACGGTGGCGGGCTGGAGGGTGACGGTCACGGTACGGAGGCCGCTGGAGACGGTGACGATATTGGCGGAGGTGTCCACAGATTTGACGATCCCGCCACCCCCGTGCCCCCAGGCGGCTTCTTCAGCGGCGTGTGTCTGGGCGATGGCGGAGGACTTCATGAGGACAACGCGAGTGGCTTTGAAGGCGGACTCACTCCCGGCCTGGGCACCAGAGACCAGGGCGCGGTCGCCAGGCTGCACATCCGCGATAGAGCCGTCGCTGGCCGCGGTGAGGTCCTTGCTGCCGGGCGGAACAATGAGCACCTTGGCGCCGCTGGGGATGGTGACGGTCACATCCTGTCCCGCGGTGGTGGTGAGCACGAACCCGTCCACGGCAGTGGACTTCACAGTGCCGGACTGGCGCGATGCGGCCGGTGAGGTCTGGGCCGGGGCCGGCTGTGAGGCGGAGGCAGAGCTCAGCACGACGGCCAGGCTACAGCGGAGGAGGGGGAGGGACGCTCTCCCAGATGAGATCAGCGAGATCATGGCAAACCTTGATACGCGTTTTCTGGTGCAGCCCGGACCGCGAAACGCATGCCGTCCCGCTGGCAAGGGAAGCTGCATACCGCCCATCGGGCCTGGATCAGAATATCTGTTTGGAATACGAGGAAATGCGCGGAAAGTTTCGCGGGATGATGCATTTCGCGCGTGCGTGCAGCTTATGGGAGGGTCGATCCTTCGGCGAGTGGAAGGTCCAGATGCGACGGATACCTTGAGGAACCATAGATGCTGATGCTCTGGGCCTTGTAAGCCGAGGCCGGTGCGGTCATGATGTTGGGCACCCAGGTCTGCGGGTTCCGATCGTAGAGCGGGAACCAGGAGGACTGAACCTCGACCATGAGACGGTGGCCCTTGAGGAAGGTGTGGTCCGCAGCGTGGAGGCTCCACTTGTACTCAGTGACCTCGCCGGGCTTTATGGGCTGGGGGTCGGTGAAGCCGTTGCGGTAACGGCCACGGAAGATCTCTTCGGCGACCATAAGCTGGTACTTGCCGTCCGGATAGACGTCGATGAGTTTGACGATCCAGTCGGCGTCAGTGCCAGTGGTCGCGGCATAGAGATCTGCGACGACCTCTCCGGTGACGGTGAGGTCTGAGGCGAGAACCGGGGTCTGGAAGATGGCGAGGTCTTTTCGGTCGGCGATGAAGTTCTGGTCTTCGACAAGCCATGTGCGCCACTGCGAGCCCTGGCCGTAGGTGGACTGGATGGGGCGCTGGCGGTACGGGAGGGGGTTGGCAGGGTCGGCGATGTAGCTGGCTGCTTCGGCGTCGCCGCTGGGGGACTGCAGGCTGAGCTGGTGGTTAGCTCCGAGGTAGAGTGGGGCGGTGTGGAACCCCTGCTTCGGAGGCCAGGCGTCATAGCGATGCCACTTGTTTTCGCCGGTGCGGAAACTGGCAGTGTCGCGGAGGTCGAAACCGGGCTTGCCCTTGAGATAGAGCTCGAAGAATGGGGCTTCGAAGGCAACACGGTAGAAGGCTCCGGTCTTTTCGCCGCCAAAGGTGATCCTTCCATTTGCGCCGCCGAGGGAGTCGCCGGGACCGAAGCCCCAGGCGCCGTGGTTCCAAGGGCCCAGGACAAGGAAGACGCGATGGTTCGGATCGGAGGGGTCTTCGTTGGGGCGCAGGGCGGCGTATTCGGCTTGCGGACCCCACATATCTTCCTGGTCCCAGTAGCCGCCGACCTCGAGGGTAGGAACTTCGGGCTTGGAGAGGTGGCGCTGGACTGCCATGTCCTGCCAGAATTTTGTGTAGGTGGGCTCGTTCAGGAAGCGCTGGGCGGTAGGGAGATTCGTCATACCCGCAGCGGCGGCGGCACCGGCGAAGTTTACGTGGCTGAGGAAGAAGTTGTACTGGTCTTCCTTCGAGCTCTGGGGGATATCGGTCTTCTGGGCTTCGAGCTGCTGGACATAGTCGAAGCCGTAGGTCTCGCGGAAGGCGCCGTTGTGGAAGAAATCGTCGCCGAGCCAGATGTCGGTCATGGGTGCCTGGGGACTAATGGCTTTGACGGCGGGATGGGCGTCGATGCCCGCCATGATGGCGAGAAAGCCGGGATAGCTGACGCCGAGGACGCCAACCTTAGCGGAGTTGTTGGGGACGTTTTTCAGGAGCCAGTCGATGGTGTCGTGGGTGTCGGTGGTCTCGTCGACGTCGCTCTTCGCTGTGTGGGCTACGATGGGGCGATTCATAACGAACTGGCCACCGGAGGTGTAGCGTCCACGGATGTCCTGAAACACGAAGATGTAGCCGCTGGCGGCGAGCTCGGATTTGCTGGCCTCAACAGATTCGGGCGAACTGCCGGCGACTCCGTAAGGGGTACGGGACAGGAGGAAGGGGAGGGGCGGACCCGACTTCTCGCTGCCTTCCGGACGAAGGATGATGGTGTGGAGGGTGACGCCGTCGCGGACGGGGATCATGACTTCAGAGCGGACGTACTTCGGACCGTCGTAGTCCTTCAGAAGCTCAGCCATGCGCGCGGCACGGGAGCTCTGCTGTGGGGCGGCGCGTGGAGGTGTGGTCGCGGCGCGAATTCCGCTCCCCGATTTTTGGGCCGGAAGAGCCGTGGCCGACGCGGTTGCGAGTGCTGCGCTAAAGACGGTCCAGCGAGCGATTCGCTCGAGCATCGTTCCTCCGGAGCAGCTGACGCCATTGGTAGCTGCCGCTGCGGTTCTCTGGTTGTGTGACTGGCTTATGCCGGAATGGATTACTGGCCGGTGAGGTTGCCCGGGCTGGCGGTGCACTTCCAGCTGTTGCGGGCATGGGAGCCGTCGCAGAAGGGCCGCTTCTCGCTAAGGCCACAGCGACAGAGGCTGACCGCGGGCTTGCCAGTGAGGTCCCACTGCTGGCCGTCGGCGTCTTTGAGAATGATGTGACCTTCCACGCGCAAAGGACCGTTGGGCCGAACCGTGATGGTGACTGCGTCTTCTGCTGCCATGCTGTGTGTTTCCTCCGACTCCGCTCAGGATAGCAGCGCGAGTGGTGTGCTACGCTCACTCCACTTCGCCATCCCTGGAGACACTCTTGAGCCGACGCGCCCTGACGATTGCCGTTGCCGCCCTTACTGCCTCTCTTCCCTTCCCCATGATGATGCGCACGGTGCTGGCGGCTGATGCAGTGAGCGATGAGGCTCGCGGGCAGGAGTGGTGGGCGCATGTGAAGGTGCTCGCGGACGATTCAATGAGAGGGCGACTGACGGGCAGTCCGGAGTATCTGAAGGCCGCTGGGTATGTAGTGGAGCAGTTCAAATCCGATGGCTTGCAGCCTGCCGGCTTGAATGGCGGCTTTTATCAACCGGTCCACTTCGATGTACAGCGGGTGATTGCTGAGAAGAGCTCGCTCGCATTGGAGCAGAACGGTAAGAACGCTCCCCTGGAGTTGGGCAAAGACGCGGTGCTGGCGGCTCGGTCGACGCAACTGGCTAATGTAGATGCCCCGCTGGTGTTTGTGGGCTATGGGCTGCACTTACCGGAGAGCGGATACGACGACTTCGATTCGAAGGAGTTCCCACGAGCTTCGCTGAGGGGCAAGATTGTGGTGGTGATCAACGGCGGACCTGCGGATTTGCCGGGGCCTCTGAAGTCCTATGCGCGAACGTCGCCGATGACGAAGGCGATCAGCGATGCGGGAGTCTTAGGCGTGATCTCGATTCCGACGCCCAAGTCAATGGATTTCGGGTGGGATCGGATCGCGTCAGGAGCATCGCAGCCCGGCATGAGCCTGGCCGCACAACTGGATGACGATGCCGTGGCGGCGAAACATCCGGCGCTGGCAGATGAGCACCATGCACGTTTCAGCGCTACTTTCAATCCTGCCGAGGCGGAGAAGCTGTTCGCGGGAACAGGGCACACGTTTGCCGAGATGCTAGCGCTGGCCGATGCGCAGAAGCCGCTGCCACGCTTCGATCTGCACAAGAACCTGCGGGCCCAGATCGCGGTGGAGCGTTCGAGCGTGGTGTCCCCGAACCTGGTGGCAAAGCTGGAGGGTGCTGACCCGAAGTTGAGGAACG
>DATLMQ010000011.1:0-4128 GCA_035537215.1 Acidobacteriaceae bacterium | reverse complement strand
CGGAGACGAAGTTTCGCTCGACCATGAGCGCGGACTCGACGCGCTGGCGGGCGCGGGAGGAGTGGCTCATCTCGCGCTGGCGGCGGGCGAGCTCGATGCGCGTGGTGACGAGGTTGCTGAGGGATTCGAGCGACTCCAGCTGGGCGGTGCTCAGCTTGCGCGCGGAGGTATCGAGCACGGCGACGCAGCCGATGGCGATGTTGTCGGGCGTGTGTACCGGGGATCCGGCGTAGAAGCGATAGTGGCGGTCGCCGAGCGGGATGCCGCCGGGGGCGTACTCGGGATCGCGGCGGGCGTCGGGAATCTGGTAGAGGCCTTCTCCGCTGATGGTGGTCTCGCAGGGAAGGGTATGGCGTGGAGCGGAGGGGAAGTCGATGCCGTAACGGCCGATGAGGAGAACCTCTTTGCGCTCGACCACAGTGACGAGGCCGATGGGGGCGTTGCACACGTGGGCGGCCAGCCGCGCGATGTCATCCAGCGCGGGGTCGTGCGGCGCCTCCCCGAGATCGTAGTTGCTCAGGGCCTGGAGACGCGGCAGCTCGAGACTCGTAGTAGAGGGACTCAACTCGATCATTGCTTCTGGAAGGAGGATACGAAGGGGCCGCGGGGCAGGGTGTCCCACTTTCGCGCCAAGTGCCGAACGATGGTCACCGGCGGGTTTGCACAAGGGTCTATGTTGCTATGGATTGCCCTGCGGCTGTCCCAGATCGGGGCTCCCGTCAAGCTTCCTCAGAGCTCCAGATCGGCTCCAGATCTGGGTTAAGGGAGTGGGCTGGAGGGCTCGTTGGCGCTGGCGTCCAGGGCGACCTTCCAGGCTCCGTTCACCTTCTTCCAGAAGGTGATGTAGCGGCCGGAAGAGCTGGTCGGCTTTCCGCTGTTGTCGCGCCCGTGCGCGTCGTAGTGGCCCCAGGTGAAGCCGGTATCGCCGGAGGGTCCCATCTGGCCGCCCTCGGCATACCAGGTGAGCTGATAGTTCTTCGAATCCCAGGTGGCATCGGCGGCGATGGCCTGCTGTCCGAGCACAGCGGGGTGGCCGTTGTTGAGGGTGACGCCGTCGTCGGCGAACCAGGAGGCGAAGGCCTTGCCGCCGCCCTTTTCCACAGCTTTCTGGAACTCGGTCTCCAGGCGCACGAGTTCCAGCGCGCCGGGAGGGATGGAAGAGTTCTTGAAGGGTTCGAGGTGATGCTGGCCGGCGGGGGGGGCCGGGGGCTGCTGCGGGATGCTCTGAAGCTGGGCGTGCAGACCCAGGGAAGCCCGGCCCAGCAGGCACAAGGCGGCGAAGGTCAGGGCGCGACGGGACATAGCAGCAGTTTACGACCGGCGGCGTGCAAGGGGATGGAATGATGCCGGATGGCTGGATGGTTGGGGCGCGGCGAACGCTAGGGTATTCTGCCCGGAATGTCAGGTGCGGGACGAAGGGTTGGCGGGAGCACGATCGACAGGCGCGACGGGGTGCTGGTGGCCGCGGCGTTTGCGCTGGTGGCGGCCGGAGCGGCGGCGCAGGCGATGCATGTTCCCGTGGCGTTCGCGCTGGCGGTGCGATGGGCTGGTGTGCTGCTGCTGAGCGTGTTTGCGTTCCGGCGCAAGAGCCTGACAGCGTGGATCTTTGTCGCGATGGTGGCGGGGGCGGAGCTGGGGTTCGATGCGCCGCGTACGGCGATTGCGATGCGGGTGCTCTCCGATATCTTTCTGCGGCTGATCAAGACGATTGTGGCTCCGCTGATCCTGGCGACGCTGGTGGTGGGGATTGCCGGGCATGGGGATCTGAAGAGCGTTGGGCGGATGGGCGTCAAGTCCTTGATTTACTTCGAGGTGGTCACGACGCTGGCGCTGGGGATTGGGTTGCTGGCTATCAATTTGACGAAGGCGGGCGTGGGGCTGGCGATTCCGGCGGCGAGCGGGGCGGCCCCGGTGGCGGCGCCTCCACCGGCGCATTGGACGGATTTTCTGCTGCATATCTTTCCGGAGAATCTGGCGAAGAGCATCGCGGAAGGGCAGATTCTGCAGGTGGCCGTGTTTGCGGTGATCTTCGGGATTGCGCTGGCTACGCTGAGCGAAGCCAAGCGCGCGCCGGTGCTGCGGCTGTGCGAGAGCCTGGCGGAGGTGATGTTCCGGTTCACCAATGTGGTGATGTATTTTGCGCCGCTGGGGGTGGGGGCGGCGATGGCCTACACCGTTGGAAACATGGGACTTGGGGTGCTGGTGAACCTGGGCAAGCTGCTGCTGACGCTGTATGGGGCCCTGGCGGTTTTTGCGCTGGTGGTGCTGCTGCCCGCAGCGCTGCTGTTCCGGGTTCCGATAGCGGGATTTCTGGCGGCGGTGGCGGAGCCGGCGACGATTGCGTTTGCGACGTCGACGAGCGAGGCGGCGCTGCCGCGGGCGATGGAACAGATGGAGGCGTTTGGGGTTCCGCGGCGGGTGGTGGCGTTTGTGATTCCCGCGGGGTACAGCTTTAACCTCGATGGATCAACACTTTACCTGGCGGTGGCAAGCATCTTTGTGGCGCAGGCGGCGGGGATTCACCTGAGCGTGGGGCAGCAGCTGGTGATGATGGCGACGCTGGTGCTGACGAGCAAGGGAGTGGCGGGGGTTCCGCGGGCGACGCTGGTGGTGCTGCTGGCGACAGCGGCGACGTTTCATCTGCCGCTGGAGCCTATCTTTGTGATTCTAGGCATAGATGCGCTCGCGGATATGGCGCGGACGATGACCAATGTGGTGGGGAATTGCTTGGCCAGTGCGGTGGTGGCGCAGTGGGAAGGGGTGTTTCGGACGGAAAAGCCCAGCGAAACGGTGCTGGAAGCGGCTACGGATTGAGGCGGAGCGGCGCGAAAACGAGTGCAAATTGATGTGTTTTAACGTCATTTTGAGGTGCTTAAACGCGGTTTTAGTGCATTTTGAATGCTTCTCGCAGGGGACGGTGAGGAGGTCGTGGTCGTGGGTCTTGGATCGTGGGTCTGGGATCGCGGGTCTGGGGTCGGCGTTCAGTTTCGAGTTTCGAGTTTCGAGCTTCGAGTTTCGAGTTTTGAGTTTTTGAGTGGGGGCTTGGGCCGGGTTACCAGCAGGCGGGGTTGTCGGGCGCGGGCGGGGGTGTGGGGGAGGGGCGGCCGATGGGGAGCTGCTGGGCGGGGCAGGGGACGGGAGGAGCGGGAGCTTCGGCTATGGCGGAGCTGCCGGAGCCCTGCGCGGGGAGCATTTTGATGGAGCGGAGCCAGGCGGTGCCGAGCTGGGTCCAGTGCTCCTCGGGCGAGCCGACGGGGTGGAGACCGAAGCCGTGGCCGCCGGTGGGGAAGATGTGGAGCTCGGCCTCGACCCCGGCGTCCTTGAGAGCGCGGAAGTAGACGAGAGCGTTCTCGACGTGGACGGGGTCGTTTTCGGCCTGGAGGAGGAAGGTGGGCGGGGTGTCGGAGCGGGGGGTGAGGTCGGGGGTGAGCGCCTTCATGGAGGCGTCGGCGGTGAGGTAGGCGGGGTAGATGATGAGGGCGAAGTCGGGGCGGGCGGAGACGGAGGCGTCGACCTCAGAGGCGGCGGGGGTGGACTCGACGTGCTTGTCGTCCCAGTGGGTGCTGAGGGCGACGGCGAGGTGGGCACCGGCGGAGTAGCCGAGGACGCCGATCTTGTGGGGGTTGAGGTGCCATTGGGCGGCGTGGGCGCGGGCTAGGCGGATGGCCTGCTGGGCGTCTTCGAGGTCCGCGGGGTTGGCGGGATAGGTCTCCTTGAAGGGGACGCGGTATTTCACGAGCAGGCAGGTGACGCCGATGGAGTTGAGCCACTTGCAGCTGTCGACGCCTTCGCCCTCCCAGGCGAGGCGGATGTAGCCTCCGCCGGGGAAGACGACGGCGGCGGCACCGCTGTTGCCGGCTCCGCCGGTGGGCGGATAGACGGTCATGGAGGGGTGGACGACGTTGGTGATGCGGGAGGTGCGGTGGCCGCTGATGAGGTTGTCGGAGGGCTTGGTGACGTCTTTTTCGGCTTCGGTGGTGTGGGCGGGCTCGGGAGTGGCTTTGGGCCAGAGAGGAACGACGGTCTGGGCGGGGAGGGAGAGGGCAAAAAGAAGTTGAAGCGAGACTACGCCGGCGAACGTCTTCCGTTTCATGCGAGTCATGCTACGGCAAACCGGGTTTTTACGTT
>DATLMQ010000010.1:0-6613 GCA_035537215.1 Acidobacteriaceae bacterium | reverse complement strand
AGCACGGCGCGAAAGATGTCCTGGCGCGAGGGCGTGCAGGTGTGATCGGAGGCGAGGGTGAGGTCCTGGAGGGCGGTGCCGAGGATCTGGCGGGGCTTCCAGAAGCGCAGAAGAAGCAGAAGAGCGGCGATGGAGACGATCGAGGCGGCGATATCGACCAGCCAGGGACCATGGAAGGTGGCGACTGCGAGCTGGGTGAAGCCGAAGGTGACGCCGCTGACGATGATGGCGGGCCAAACGGCGGTCATGGCGCGGAAGCCGGCGAATGCGGCGATGAGCCAGAAGGGAACGAGGATGCAGAAGGGTGTCAGGAGGGCGCTGATGAGGTGGGAGAGGACACCGGTATCGATGCCGGTGACGCCGTGCAGCGCGATGACCGGTGTGCCGAGTGCGCCAAAGGCCACGGGTGCGGTGTTGGCGAGCAGAGCGTAGGCCGCGGCCTCAATGGGAGGGAAGCCCGCGCCGATAAGAAGGGTGCCGCAGACGGCAACGGGCGTGCCGAAGCCCGCGGCACCTTCGAAGAAGGCACCGAAGGCGAAGGCGATGAGGAGCAACTGCAGCCGGGAGTCCTGGGTGACGTGTGTGAGGCATTGCTGCAGCAGGGCGAAGCGGCCGGCGCGGACCGTGAGCTCATACATGAAGATCACGGGGAAGATGATCCAGAAGATGGGGAAGAGGCCGTAGGCAGCGCCGTGCAGGGCCGCCAACACGGCGAGCTTGGCCGGCATGTGGAAGACGCTGATGGCCAGTACGAAGGCGGTGAGCAGTGCCAGCAGGGCGGCCCGGTGAGCCTTCATACCGAAGGCCAGAAGCAGCACGATCAGCAGCAGGAGAGGAACCGCGGCGACGAGCGCGGAGAGCCACCAGTGGCCGGTGGCGTCATAGTTCTGTAGCCACAGACTGGACGTCTGGGACGCAACGGAGCCGCCGGCGAGGGCAGGGAGAAAGGAGGCGAAGATCATGCCTGAGTAAAGACCTCATCGAGTTTTGTTTCGTTCGCCATCACGCGGGAATGGAACGGAGTGGTGACGGTGCCTGGGAATAGCGGAGCCTCGACTAGAGTCCGCATCGGAGCCGCGGCCGTGAAGGGAGGCACGTACGGCCGAAGGTGGAGATCAGAGGTTTTCTGTTGAAAGGGGAAGGCCGACGCAGCCAGGCCGGGGCCTGTGTTCCGCGGCTCATCCGATGCGATCGGACACGGGGCCGCATCGTGAGTGAGGATCTCGCGGGGGCGCTCCGGGAGAGGAGCACCAAACTGGGTCGGTGATTCGGGCATGACGGAAACACCCCTTTTTCTGTGCAAGCAGGATAGGCCCTGTGCAGCGGGTTCGTCGACTTTTATTCCATGGCGGCGAGGATGGCATTGGTCATACCATCGGTAGATCCGATGCCTCCCAGGTCGGGGGTGAGCTGGCTGCGATCGCCGACGAGCACCTTTTCGATGGCCGACATGATGTGGGCCGCAGCTTCGGGCTGCCCGAGGTGTTCGAGCATCA
This sequence comes from Acidobacteriaceae bacterium, assembly GCA_035537215.1. Lineage (GTDB taxonomy): Bacteria > Acidobacteriota > Terriglobia > Terriglobales > Acidobacteriaceae > Granulicella. Next base: position 5,117 of record DATLMQ010000010.1, on the reverse strand, counting down.
TCGAGGCGGACCAGATCTGGCCCACGGGATTGGCGATGCCTTTGCCGGCGATGTCGGGCGCGGAGCCGTGCACGGGTTCGAACATGCTGGGGAAGACCCGTTCCGGGTTGATGTTTCCCGAGGGAGCGATGCCGATGGTTCCAGTAACGCCGGGACCGAGGTCGGAGAGGATATCGCCGAACAGGTTGCTGCCGACCACGACGCTGAAGCGCTCGGGCGACATGACGAAGCGCGCCGCGAGGATGTCGATGTGGTACTGGTCGGTGGTGACGCCGGGATATTCGGAGGCGATGGCGGCGAAGCGCTCGTCCCAGAAGGGCATGGAGTAGAAGATGCCATTGGACTTGGTAGCCGAGGTGACGTGCTTGCGCGGGAGCGTCCTGGCCAGTTCAAAGGCGTAGCGGAGAATGCGATCCGTTCCGCGGCGGGTAAAGATGGCCTGCTGCACGACCATCTCGTGGGGTGTGCCGGCGAACTGGCGGCCCCCGACCTGCGAGTACTCGCCCTCGGTGTTTTCGCGGACGACCCAGAAGTCGATGTCGCCGGGCTGCGCTTTGACGGGCGCGACAACGCCGGGCAAGAGGCGAACGGGGCGGAGGTTGACGTACTGGTCGAACTCACGGCGGATGGGGATGAGCAGACCCCAGAGAGAGATGTGATCCGGCACGCCGGGGAAACCCGCTGCGCCGAAGAAGATGCAGTCGTGGTCGCGCAGCTGGGCGATGCCGTCCTCGGGCATCATGCGGCCAGTCTTTTTGTACAGCTCGCAGCTCCAGTCGAAGTGGCGGAAGGCGAAGCTGATGCCGAAGAGGGAACCAGCCCGCTCGAGGATGCGGAGGCCCGCGGGAACGACCTCGTTGCCGATGCCGTCACCGGGAATTACGGCGATGGTGAACTGTGCCATGCTGTCTGCCTTTCAAAGAAGCTAGATGCAGCGGCCGCCATCGACTTCGAGGCAGACGCCGGTGAGGAATTCAGCCTCGTCGCTGGCGAGGAAGGCGGTGGCTTTGGCTATGTCGAGGGGCTGGGAGAGGCGACCGAGAGGGATGCCACTAATCACCTTGGCGCGCGCCTCGGGTGTGTCTTCGCCGCCGGGGATGAAGTCGGTGAGCAGTCCGGTTTCGCCCATAACGGGGTTGATGGCGCAGACGCGGATGCCGTGCGGGGCGAGCTCGACCGCCATGGACTTTGTGAGGATGATGGCCGCGCCTTTGGAACCGTTGTACCAGGTGAGACCGGGGCGGGGACGAACGCCCGCCGTGGAAGCGATGTTGATGATGACCCCGTGGCCCTGCTGCTGGAAGATAGGAACGATATTCTTCGCCGACAGATAGAGGCTCTTCACATTGACGGCATAGACGAGGTCGAAGGTCTTCTCGTCAACGTCAAGCATGGGCTGATTCCTGTGCGTGGTGCCGGCGTTGTTGATCATGATGTCAACCTGGCCGAAGGTGTCGAGCGCGAGCTTGACCATCGCAGCGACGTGGTCATTGTTGGTCACATCGGTGTGGGAAGCGATGCACTGGCCGCCTGCGGAACGGATGTCGTTTGCGACGCGCTCGGCTGCATCGTGGCGGATGTCGGCAGCGACGACCCGGGCGCCCTGCTCGGCAAAGAGTTTGGCGATGCCTTCACCGAATCCGCTGCCTGCACCTGTGACGATAGCTACGTGGCCGTTGAACTTCATGGATGTCCTCGCGTGTAGACCTGGAGATCAGGAGATGTCGAAACAAAGGTACTTGGGCTCGAGGTATTCTTCGATGCCGTACTTGGAGCCTTCGCGTCCAAGGCCGGACTGTTTGAAGCCGCCGAAGGGAGCGACCTCGGAGGAGATGAGGCCGTCGTTGATGCCGACCATGCCGTATTCGAGGGCTTCGGCGACGCGCCAGATGCGGCCGATATCGCGACTGTAGAAGTAGGCGGCGAGGCCGAAGATGGTGTCATTGCAGAGCCGGACGACCTCGTCTTCGGTGTGGAAGCGGATGAGTGGAGCTACGGGGCCGAAGGTCTCCTCGTTCATCAGCATGGATTCCGGATGGACGTCGCGCAGGATGGTGGGCTGGAAGTAGAAGCCGCCGAGGGCGTGGCCGCTACCGCCGAGGTCGATGCTGGCACCGCGTTGGAGCGCGTCGTCGATGTGGGCGCGGACCTTGTCGACGGCAGCCTGGTTGATGAGAGGACCGATGGTGATGCCGTCGTCCAGTCCATTGCCTACGGTGAGCTTGTTGACGGCTTCGCGGAGCTTGGAGGCGAAGGCGTCATACACGGCGTCTTGGACGAAGATGCGGTTGGCGCAGACACAGGTCTGGCCGGCGTTGCGGAATTTGGACAGCATAGCGCCGGCGACGGCTTTGTCGAGGTCGGCATCGTCGAAGACGACGAAGGGGGCGTTTCCGCCGAGCTCGAGGGAGACTTTCTTTACCGTGGGTGCGCACTGCTGGAGCAGAAGGCGGCCAACCTCGGTGGAACCGGTGAAAGAGAGCTTGCGGACCGTCGGACTGGAGGTGAGCTCGGCACCGATGGCGACCGCGTCACCGGTGATGACGTTGAGGACGCCGGGCGGGATGCCGGCGCGGTGAGCGAGCTCCGCGAGCGCGAGCGCGGAGAATGGAGTCTCCGGCGCGGGCTTGATCACGATGGTGCAGCCGGCCGCCAGCGCGGCCCCGGCCTTGCGGGTGATCATTGCGTTGGGGAAGTTCCATGGCGTGATGGCCGCGACTACGCCCACAGGCTGCTTGAGCACGATGAGGCGGCGGCTGCGCGTGTTCGCCGGGATGGTGTCTCCGTAGACGCGTCGTGCTTCCTCTGCGAACCACTGGATGAACGAGGTGCCGTAGAGGATTTCGCCATGGGCTTCGGCGAGGGGCTTGCCCTGTTCGAGGGTGAGGATCCGAGCGAGATCGAGCTGGTGTTCCAGGCAGAGGCCGGCCCAGCGGGAGAGCGCGTCGGAGCGCTCCTTTGCGCTGAGCGCGCGCCATGCTGGAAGAGCACGGTCGGCTGCCGCGATGGCTTCGGCAGCTTCGGCTGAGCCGAGGTTCGGTACGTAGCCCAGAGTGCTGCTGTCGTGCGGATTGAAGATAGGGGTGACGGCTTCACCGGTCCAGGCGCCATCGATGTAACAGCTCTGGCGAAAGAGCAGGGGATCGATGAGGCCGGCCGGTGTGCTGGCGGGCGGGACGGTGGACTTCAGCATAGGCGCATCTCGGCGGGTTGACCCCGTTCGTAGGCCTGCAGACCTTTCAACACGGTGAAACCCATGGCGTTTCTGGTGTCGACGGTAGCGCTGGCTATGTGCGGAGTGAGGAAGACGTTCGGCAGCGTGCGATAGCGGGGGTCGAGCTTCGGTTCATTTGCGAAGACGTCGAGTCCCGCCGCGAAGACTCGGCGGGACTGGAGAGCTTCGATCAGGGCATCGTCATCGATGGTGTCTCCGCGCGAGACATTGACGACGACGGGCTGGGTAGGCAGAAGCTCGATTCTGTTGCGATTGAGGAAGCCGGCGAGCTCGGGGCTGCCCGGTGCGGTGATCAACAGGAAGTCGCTGACCGAGAGGAGATCTTCCGCGGTGGAGTGATATATAGCGCCGAGCTCCTGCTCGGGTGGCAGCTGGCGGCGATTGTGATAGTGCAGCTCGACGCCGAAGGGCTTCAGGCGCGCAGCGGTGGCCTGGCCGATGCGGCCCATACCGAGGACGCCCGCACGGCGGCCGACCAGACCGATGCCGAGAAGCTGTGTGGGCGCGTAGCCGGTCCACTGGCCGGTGCGGACGAGTTCTTCAGCTTCGTGGCCCCGGCGTGCGCAGTTGAGCAGCAGCATGACTGCGAGCTCTGCGCAGGCTTCAGAGAGCACACCGGGGGAGTAGATGACAGCCACCCCGCGTTCGCGGGCGACGTCCACGTCGATGTGGTTATAGCCGACCGAGAGCGTGCCCACGGCTTCGAGAGAATCGGCGAGTTCGTCAAAGACCGAACGTGGGATGCTTTGCATGGCCGACGTGATGATGTAGTGGCAGCCACGGGCAGCACGGGCGAGCTCCGCTGGGGTGAGGACCGTGTCGGCGATATTTCGGGTGACGTCATAGCGTTCGTCGAGAACGCGCTCCACGGCATCGGGCAGCCGGCGGGAGACGTATACCTTGCGCCGCTGTCGGTTCGGTTGTGCATCGCGCACCGTCAAGATGACTGGCTCCTGAAGAGAGAGTTACCCGGAAATTACTGGATCAGGTTGAAGCTTCCGCGGAGGCGGATATCGCGGGAGGAGGAGCCGACGAGGACGTCGAATCGGCCGGGCTCCGCGACCCACGCATGTGTTCCGACACTCCAGAAGGAGAGAGCGCGGCGATCCAGCTTGAAGTGAATCGTCCGGCTCTCGCCGGGAGCGAGGTCCACCCGCTGAAAGGCCTTCAGCTCCTTCTCCGGGCGATCGACACTGGCGTGGGGATCGCCCACGTACAGCTGCGCTACTTCGGCGCCGGCGCGCTTGCCTGTGTTCTTTACGGTCACCTGCACATCGATGTCTCCGTTGCCAGAAACCTGAGTGGGGGCATGGAGTCCGCTGTACGCGAACTTCGTGTAGGACAGGCCGTAGCCGAACGGGAACAGGGGTGCGATCCGCGGATGCTTGTCAAAGTAGCGATAACCGACGTAGATGCCTTCAGCGTACTTCGTGTGCAGGTCGACGCCGGGATAGCTGCTGCTGGCGGGCGAATCCTGAGCCTTTCGAAGGAAGGTGAAGGGCAGCTTGCCGGAGGGGTTCACGTCGCCGAAGAGTACGTCCGCGATAGCGTGACCGCCTTCTTCACCGCCGTACCATGCATCCACAATCGCAGGGACGCGATCGCTCCAGCGCGTGAGGTCTATGGAGGCGCCGGCGTTGAAGACGATCACTGTCTTTGGGTTCGCTGCGAGGACGGCTTCGACCAGCTCATCCTGGCCTGCGGGAAGATCCATGCTGGCGCGGTCGGCGCTCTCGCGTTCGTACTTATCTGAGTCGCCGATAAAGAGGAGAGCGATGTCGGAGGATCGCGCCGCGGCCACAGCCTCGGCGCGCAGCTGGTTGCGGTTCTCTGAGGTGTCGGCGGTCTTATCCTCGCCGGCCATGGGCACGCCCAGCGCGTA
>DATLMQ010000009.1:0-2587 GCA_035537215.1 Acidobacteriaceae bacterium | reverse complement strand
CGCACAGGCCAGATGCTGCGCGTCGCGCTCCCGCCCGTCCTCCCCCTCCCTCAGGTTCATCGCAGCGCCGCCCTGTACGTCGGTCCCCGGACCCAGGGCCCCCAGGCCGGCAGCGCCGTCATCGGTGCCACCGACGAGGACGCCGGCTTCGACCTCTCCACCTCCCAGCACGACCTCGACCGCCTCCGCTCCCTCGCCGCGGAGCTCGTCCCCGCGCTCGCCTCCACCACACTCTGCCCCCAGCTGGAAGCCTGGGCCGGCCTCCGTCCCAGCACCGCAGACCAGCTCCCCGTCCTCGGCAGACTCCCCGGCACCGACCGCCAGTGGATCGCCTCCGGACACTACCGCAACGGGATCCTGCTCGCCCCCGCCACCGCCGCCGCTCTCGCCGACGCCCTCCAGTCCCGAACCTTCCCCGTCGACCTCACGCCCTTCCGTCCAGATCGCTTCGCCTGACCGGACACCTCCTGCCGATCGCATCCCGCGCTCCGCAGGTCTCCCCTTCGGCCTGCTCTTCCGATAACCGGACGGCCGCTGGTGACAACCGTTTTCCTGCTCTCTCATAATCGGTAGTGCTGTTCAGATCCAGCTCGGAGCTCTATCCATGTCGCTCACCGCGCCCAAGGGCCTGCAAGACGTCGTCGCCAACGAATCGTCCATCTGCTTCATCGACGGCGCCAAGGGCATCCTCTCCTACCGCGGCATCGACATCCACGAGCTCGCCCAGCGCTCCTCCTTCGAAGAGACCACCTTCCTCCTCTGGAAGGGCAAGCTCCCCTCTGCCTCCGAGCTCCAGCAGTTCTCGAAAGAGCTCGCGGCCGCCCGCTCCATCCCCGCCCCGGTCGTCGACTTCCTGCGCACCCTCCCCACGGCCGCGCTCCCCATGGAGGTCCTCCGCACCGCCGTCTCCCTGCTCTCCACCTACGAGATCGACGCCACCTCGACCACCCACGACGCCAATCTCCGTAAGAGCTTCCACCTGACCGCGCAGATCCCCATGCTCGTCGCCATCTTCGACCGCATCCGCAAAGGCAAGCCCGTCGTCGAGGCCGATCCCACGCTCTCGCATGCCGGAAACTTCCTCTGGATGCTCAACGGCGAAAAGCCCTCCGACACCGCCACCCGCGCCCTCGACGTCGCGCTCATCCTCCACGCCGACCACGAGCTCAACGCCAGCACCTTCGCCGCGCGCGTCATCGCCGCCACACTCTCGGACCTCCACTCCGCCATCACCGGCGCCATCGGCGCCCTCAAGGGCCCCCTGCACGGCGGCGCCAACGAAGCCGTCATGCGCCTGCTCTACGAAATTGATAAAGCCGGTGGCGATCCCGTCGAGCACGTCCGCAACCTCCTCGCCAACAAGGTCAAGATCTCCGGCTTCGGCCACCGCGTCTACACCACCGAGGACCCCCGCGCCACGCACCTCCGCCGCATGTCCGAGGAGCTCGGCCGCGACGCCAACCCCAAGTGGTACGAGATGTCCCGCAAGATCGAGCTCTTCATCAAGAACGAAAAGAAGCTCAACGCCAACGTCGACTTCTACTCCGCCTCCACCTACACCACCCTTGGCATCGACATCGACCTCTTCACCCCCATCTTCGCCATCAGTCGCATCGCCGGCTGGTGCGCCCACGTCATCGAGCAGCACGACGACAACCGCCTCATCCGTCCCCGCGCCGACTACACCGGCCCCGCGTACCCCGCGCCCTACACACCCCTCGAGCAGCGCTCGTAAGCCCTCACGCCCTCCACGCTCTGCCCCCATCCAAGTGCAAAAGCAAAGCGGTCCTGGCATCCCAGGACCGCTTTCCAGTACCGCTTCTTCCTTCCGTTCGCAACCTACTTCGACCCCGGCGGCACCACCCCATTCATCCGCAGGTACTCCACCATCTGCCCGTAGTGGTCGAAGCCGTGCGCCACCGCGAACCCCGCAACCGTCACCCGCGTCTTCATCCCATCCGCTCCCTTGATCTCGTCGAACGCATTCTGCGGCGTAATCGTCGCCACCGCGCTGTGCGCATACACAAAGGACTTCGCCAGCGCCGCCAGCAGATCATCCTTGCTCGTCATCGACCCGATCGCCTTCACGTCCGCGTCCGGCTTAGCCCCGCTCACCGCTGAGAAGAAGAAGTAATTCGTCTGTGCCAGGTGCGCCACCTGCTGCGCAAAGCTTCGCACACCCTCGAACTTCGCTCCCTGCCCTGAAGCAAACGCCGTCGCGCTCGGAGCAAATCCAAACTTCTCCGCCGGCATCGCCTCCACTACGCCGGTCAACTCCTTCTCGTACAGCGTCAGCATGTCGTCCACAGCCTTCGACGGAGCCATCTTCGCTCCCGCCGCAGGTGCGCCTGCCCCCGAGCCCATCTGTGCCGAAGCCAGCACACTACATCCGCCCAACACCAGCGCGGCGATCACACGAACAAAACGCATACCGGGTACCTCACCTGTTTTTAAAATCGAAACGCCCTCCAGCCTAGCAGACCACCCTTCCTCAAGATCGAAGGATTAAGCTGAAGACAGTATCCCGCCCATGCGCATCGACCTCGACGCCAACGCGACCACCCCCGTCCTTCCCGAGGTCCTCGAG
>DATLMQ010000008.1:0-4704 GCA_035537215.1 Acidobacteriaceae bacterium | reverse complement strand
ATCTCGACCGAAGGCGCACCGCGCCGCAGCGGAGAGATCCCCGCCTCTGCCCTCGCCCTTGCCCTTGCCCTTGCCGTTGCCTTCCCCTGCCTTCTCCAAACCACGACAACCTCACCCCAACCCACCACCGTCATCTCGACCGAAGGCGCACCGCGCCGCAGCGGAGAGACCCCCGCATTGGCCCTTGCCTTCGCATTGGCCCTTGCCTTTGCCTTTGCCGTTCTGGTTGTCACCCCGAGCGCAGCAAGGAACCTGCTGTCCTTCGGTCCGCCACCACGCCCCACCGCAACCGCGAACGCGCGCGCGGCTCCGCCCAGCCGCTCCCGGACATGCCTTCAAAAGCACTCAAAATGCATTAAAAACGCACTTTAAGCACTCCTTTTGACGTTAAAACGTGCACAGAAAACGACGGCCGCCGCCCCGCGGAACCCTCTACCCGCGTGCCGCAGTCTCGCTTGCCGCCGGCTCCGTCTCCCTGCTCCTGGGGATCTCAAAACGATACCCCGCCCCCCGTAACGTCTTGAGATACCTGGGGGTTTCGGGCGATTCCTCGATCTTTTCCCGGATCCTCCCCACATACACATCCACACTCCGCGGGGTCACAAACCGGGCATCTCCCCACACCGCATCCAGCAGCTGATCTCTCGTAAACACCCGGGAAGGATGCCGAACCAGGTACTCCAAAAGCCTGAATTCTGTTGCAGTTGTAGCCACAGCTTCACCCTTCACTCGAAGCTGCATGGCCCCCCGGTCGATCTCCACCTGGTCGAAGCGAATCACCGGAAGCGCCGGCTCGGTCGTCGTGGTCGGCTCAAAGCGCCGCAACACAGCTTTCACCCTGGCCAGCAACTCTCTCATTCCAAACGGTTTGGTAATGTAGTCGTCGGCTCCAAGCTCCAGCCCGCGCACCCGGTCGTTCTCCGATGCACGCGCCGTCAGGAAGATGATGGGAACGCTGCTCAGCGACAGATGCCGCCGCAGCCGCTTGCACAGCTCCATCCCATCCCCACCCGGCACCATCACGTCCAGCAGAAACAACGCCGGACGCGCCCGCTCCGCGTCTTCAACGATCGTGCCTACAGCAAGATACGGCCGCACCGTGTACCCGGCGCGCTCCAGCTGATGCTGCACCAGCCGGCTGATATCCGGATCGTCTTCCAGCACAAAGATCGTCTGGCTCACCGCTTCCTCCGTGGTCGCGCTTGGGGCGCTTCCAGAACTCCCTTCGAGTCTAGCGTTCACCTCGTTGTCACTTTGCGAAAGCACCGTAAATTCCGCCGCCGCCGCACAACCACCGCCAGCCACAGATCACATCGTCCCGTCTATCGCGGAGTCCAGCTCGGATGCGCACTGAACAATCCGTGCACAAATCCCATCTGGTAGACGATGAACAGGCCGAACGCCACACTCAGCACACCCGTGGCCACGCCCAGCCGGCGATGGATCCATGCCGACCGTGTGCCGGCGAAGCGCAGCGCCGACGCCATCGCCACCGTGATCACCATCATCCCCGCGATCGTGCCGATCCCAAACACCAGCAGGTACGCCACCGCCCAGCGCGAGTTGTGCAGCGTCGTCAGCACCAGCAGCGCCACAGCCGCCGAGCCCGCCAGACCGTGCACCAGACCCACAATCAGCGGACGCAGCCACTGATACACGCTCCACCGGCCAAACGTCCGGTCCAGCGACCGCACACGTTTTTCCACCAATCCATGATTGTGCGCATGCGCCACACCCTCATGAGTGTGCGGCAGCGATGCCGCTCCCGGAGCCTCGGCCACGTCCGGGCCGGCACTCCATCCGCTGCTGATCCCGCGCAGGTTCCACGCGCCCAGCAGCACCAGCATCAGCCCCACCGAGAACTCCATCGAGAGCCCGACACGCGGCGGAATCACCAGCGTGAACACGATGATCCCCACGCCGACTGCGAAGATCGTGATCGTGTGCCCGGCCCCCCACAGTGCTCCGATCAGCGCCGCGCTGCCCACGCTCCGTTCCCTGCTCACAATGGTCGACACGGCGACCACGTGGTCCGCGTCCGTCGCGTGGCGCATGCCGAGCACGAAGCCCAGCGAAAGCACCGTCACCAGCCCCAGTGAAAAGGAACTCCCCGTCAGCGTGGCCAGCCCATGCATGCGTCCATCATCCCACTTCCGCTCGCCTGCGTGCCATCAGCCCGGCAGCACAAGCGCCCTCGCGCGCGGCTTCAGACCCCCCGCCGCGAACTCACTTCGCCGGCGTCCCCGCAAACGGCCGGAAGTACGCCCGCAGCGCGGCCAGCGTAGTCGCGTCATACGCTGGGTTGGCCGGCATGCTCGTCGACGGATTCACGCTCCTGGGATCGGTCACGTAGCGATCGAAGCGCTGCCGGTTGGCCACCGCCGCCTTCGCCATTCCCTCCCACGAGATCCCCGATTTCATCCCGCCCTCTGCGCCCTGGTTGTGGCAGCGAAAGCAGTTCTGCCGGGCGATCGTGAACCCGAGCTGCACCGCCCGCCCGCTGCCCGCCGGCCCCGTGGGGGCGATGCCCGCGAAGACCTCGGCCTCGCGCCGGAAGTCCAGCCGGACCACGCCCCATGGCACCTGCGGCTCGTCCGCATGCGCCAGCGCATGGAACGCCGGCGTAAAGCTCGCATGCGTGATCATGTACGGTCCCATGGCAGCGCCATCCCTTGACCGTGGCCACCCCGCCGGCGGCCGGCCTTGGATCCGCAGCACCAGGATCGGATCGTGCGCCTGCAGATACTCAGGCGGATAGTTCGCCTTGTAGCGGTCGCCGCTCAGCGCGGTCACCATCCGCGCCTCCGGCTCCGCCCCAAGCAGGATAGGAAGATCCGCCAGCGCAATCCCGCTGACCGGAACCGGGCCCGCGAAGTTGCTGTCCCCGACCGCCGTAAAACTCCGTTGCGGCAACCGCAGCAGATCCCTGTAGCGCACAAAGCGCGTCTCCCCTCGCTTCATGCCCGCCAGATCGCCACCTATCTCAAGATCCGTCGGCGAGCTGCGCGCCGGATACAGCTTCACCGGTCCCGTCGCTGCCACCTTCTGAGCCCGCAGCGCTCCTCCCGCCAGCAGCACGCTCACCGCAACCACTGTCTGAATCCACACCTTGAACGCCCTGCCCTGCAGCATGCCCCGTCCTAATCTGACCATCCGTCCCCTGTCGTCCGCCAATGCTAGAGTAGCGTCACCATGAATCCATACGATGCGCTCGCGCAGCTTCAGCTCGAGCTGCCCGCACCGCCCTCGCCGGGAGGCTCCTACACCTCCGCGAAGACCGTGGGCAACCTGGTCTTTCTCTCCGGCGTCGTCTCGCAGAACGCAGCCGGCGTAATCACCGGAACCGCCGGCGCGGACCGCACCGTGGAGGACGCCTACGCAGCCGCCAGAAGCTGCGTACTGCTTCATCTCGCCGTCCTCCACGCGCATCTCGGCTCACTCCAGCGCGTGAAGAGCATCGTCTCGGTAAACGGCTACGTCAACAGCGTGCCCGGCTTCAGCGACTCCCCCAGGGTGATCAACGGTGCCAGCGACCTGCTGCTCGCCGTCTTCGGAGAGCCCGGACGGCATGCGCGCGCGGCCATCGGCGTCAGCGGCCTCCCGCGCCACGCGCTTGTCGAGCTGCAGATGACCGTGGAGATCGCCCCGTAGCATCCTCGCGCGGCCCCTTGCTCGAGACCACCGCGCCTTGAACCCCCCAGCTCGACCGGCGCAGCCGCGCACACCCAGGCCGGAAGCCCTTACAATCCGCCCATGCCGTTGTCATCGCTTCCCCCCAGCATCACCGAGCTGCGCCTCCAGTACCGCTCCGGCGCGCTCCACCCCCGCGAGGTTCTGCAAGCCGCACTGTCCCGGGCGAACTCCAATGCCGGAGCCAACGTCTTCCTCGCCCGCGACCCCGCCTGGACCGAGCGGGAGGCCCAGCGCCTCCGTCCCGAAGCGCTCGAAGAACAGCCCCTCTGGGGCGTTCCCATCGCGCTCAAGGACTGCTTCGACCTGCAGGGATTTCTCACCACCTCCGGCTCCAAAGCCCTCGCCGCAGAGCGTGAACCCGCGACAGAAGACTCCGCCGTCGCTGCCCGCCTGCGCGCCGCCGGCGCTGTCCTCACCGGCAAGACCCACCTGCATCAGCTTGCCTACGGCATCACCGGCGAGAACCCCGACTTCGGCGACTCCACCCAGCCCGGCGCGCCCGTGCTGCTCACCGGAGGCTCCTCCAGCGGCTCCGCGGCCAGCGTCCTCGAGGGCTCCGCCATGGCCGCCATCGGCACCGACACCGGCGGCTCCGTCCGCGTGCCCGCCGCTCTCTGCGGCCTGCTCGGCTTCCGTTCCTCCATCACCCTCGGCACCGACGAGCTCTGGACCGGAGGCGAACATCTCGCGCCCACCTTCGACACCCTCGGCTGGCTCTACCGCGACCCCGCCGACGGTCCGCTCCTCGGCTCCGCCCTCTTCGGTCTCCCCCGGGCCGAAGCCCCCGACGTCAACAAGCTGCGCTTCGGCGTTCCCCACGAGCCCTTCCTCGAAGACTGCGACCCCGAAGTCATCACCGCCCTGAACGCCTGGGCCGATCACCTCGCCCTCCTCGGCGCCACCGTCGAGCGCTTCGACGCCGGCCTCTGGGCCAACGCCATGCAGCTCTTCGCTCCCATCCAGGCCAGCGAAGCCGCCGCTCTGCACCCCGAGCCGCGCGACATCTTCGAC
>DATLMQ010000007.1:0-10511 GCA_035537215.1 Acidobacteriaceae bacterium | reverse complement strand
GAATCACATATTGATGAAAGACGTGCTCCGCTCGCCGGTCAGTAACCGGAAGGACAAGGCCCTCCGCTGTACTCGCTCCGACCAGACCCGCGGCACGGAAACGCTCCTCGTACAGCGCAGCCAGCTGCCGCCGCCGAAGGTTGCCGGTGTCCAGGCGTCGCAGCCGGATCTCGAGCACCGCCGCCTGCAATGTATCCATGCGAGAGTTCCAGCCAATTTCGTCGTGGAAGTACCGGCGCCGCATCCCGTGCGTCCGAAGCATACGGACACGCTCGTCGGTCTCTGACGAGCGCGTGGCTACCATACCGGCATCCCCCATCGCGCTCAGGTTTTTCGTGGGGTAGAAGCTGAACGCGGCCGCATCGCCCAGCCCGCCGGCCCGCACGCCTCGCCAGGACGCGCCGAAAGCCTGTGCCGCGTCTTCAATCACCCGTAGCTGATGCCGATCGGCAACCTCGCAGAGGCCGTCCATATCCGCGCACTGACCGTAGAGGTGCACCGGCATCACCGCGGCGAAACGCTTGGCCCCGGCTGGGAGCACATCGCTCACCCGCTCTTCGACGCTCGGAGCTGAGAGGTTATAGGTCGCCGGATCGATGTCAGCGAGAACAGGGATCGCACCCGCCCGCAGAATGGAGCTGACGGTCGCGAAAAAACTGAATGGGGTGGTAACAACCGCATCTCCCGGCCCGATACGCAGCGCGGCCAGCGCCAGCCATAATGCATCCGTGCCATTGGCACAGCCAGCCGTGTGTGGAACCCCACAGGCCTGGGCCGCAGCGCATTCAAAACGCTCCACCTCAGGTCCCAGGATGAAGCGCTGCGACTCGCAAACCGCTTCAAAGGCTTCCATCACCTCGGCCCGGATTGCGGAGAACTCCCTCCGAAAATCCAGCATCTGAATCGCTTGGCGGGCGGGGGGCAGAGTCTCCTGTGGCACCCTCTCATCCTACGCTGTATACAGGGCTTGCCCACGCGGGAGTGGAGACCCGGTCTGTCGCACCTCGTGTTGTCGGACCGGCGCGAGTGCCTGTAGGGTAGAGAATGCAACTGGGCGAACTATGCGTCTCGCGCTTCGGCACGAGGATTGAACGTCTTTTTTCACCAACCTTGCACCTTGGCCTCCGCGCCAACAGGAGATCGGCCCAATGGAATCCAAGCCGGCGCAGAACATTCAGGACACGTTTCTTAATACGGTCCGTAAAGACAAGAGCCCCATCACGATCTATCTGGTCAGTGGCGTAAAGCTGACCGGCCGGATCCGGTCCTTCGATAAGTATTCCGTTCTTCTCGAGAACAACGCACAGGAGCAGCTCATCTTCAAGCACGCCATCTCGACTGTTGTTAGTGGTCGTCCGGCGCTCCATGGTGAGGGCCGGGTACCGAGTGCGGAGCATCGACCCGGTCCTGCTCCCACGGGGCCTGACGCGGCTGCGCCGGCCCCAGCGCCCCCAGCAGCTGCCGCTGTCGCGCGCTGAGGTCCGACGTGCCCCGCCGTTCCTCGAGTGGTCGATCCTCCAGCTCCGCAGCCGAGAGCGGAACGGTTGACACTGAACGGCACAGCCGTGGCAGCCGCGAGCGCGCCGTTCTGGTGGCGGCCGAGTTCACCACCGGACGTCACGGGGTATCCTCCGTGGCCAGGCAGGCGCGAGCCGCCGCGGCGCTCGATCGTCCATCGAAAGAGGAAGCCGCCGAGCGATCGTCTCCCCCCTCCCCTCCAGCGGGGGATCTGGACTTCGACACCTCGCTCGCGGAGTTTCAGGAGCTCGCCCGTTCGGCGGGCGCCGAGATTGCCGCTGTTCTGGTCCAGCGCCGTCCGCGCCCTGACCCGGCAACGCTGGTTGGTGGTGGGAAGCTGGATGAGATCGACGCCACCGCACGAGCGACGGAAGCCGATGTTGTTCTGTTCGACCATGACCTCTCCCCCTCGCAGCTGCGCAACCTGGAGGAGCGGTTGCCCTGCCGCGTGATCGACCGAACCCAGCTGATCCTAGACATCTTTGCGCGCCATGCCCGCACTCGTGAGGGTCAGCTGCAGGTTGAGCTCGCCCAGCTTGAGTACCAGCTGCCCCGCCTCGCGGGCCGCGGCAAGACCATGTCGCAATTGGGCGGCGGCATCGGCACCCGTGGTCCCGGCGAGACGCAGCTCGAGACCGACCGCCGCCGCATCAATACACGTATTGATCGCATCAAGCAGCAGCTGGAAGGCGTTCGGCGCATCCGACGCCAGCAGCGCGGCCGCCGGGAGGCTGTCCCGGTGCCCACGGTGGCCCTGGTCGGCTACACCAACGCAGGGAAATCGACGCTGTTCAATGCGCTCACCGGGGCCGAGGTCCTTTCCTCCGAGCGCATGTTCGCCACGCTGGATCCCAAACTCCGCCAGCTCACCCTGCCCTCCCGGCGCAAGGTGCTCTTGTCTGACACTGTGGGCTTCATCCGCAAACTTCCCCACGGCCTGGTAACCAGTTTCCGGGCCACGCTCGAGGAGGTCGAACGCGCCGAGCTTCTTCTTCACGTTCGCGACGCCGCCAGTCCCATGCTGGAAGAACAGCGCGCCGAAGTGGAAGCCGTGCTCGGCGAGCTAGAGGTGGCCGACAAGCCTGTGCTCCAGGTCTACAACAAGATGGATCTGCTAGCGCCCGAAACACCGCTTCCTCCTGAAGTGATCCCGGTTTCCGCGCGTACGAACAGCGGCCTCGAGCGTCTCCTCCAGGCCATCGACGCCGCGCTAGTCGCGGATCCGCTGCATGAAGCAAGGTTCCGGATTCCCCAGTCCGAAGGACGCGTGTTGGCTGCTCTAGAGCGGGGAGCCACGCTGAGCCAACAGAGCTTCGATGGAGAGAGCGTGTGCGTGACAGTGCTGGGCCCGAGCTCATTGCTGGGCCGGTATCGGCGCTATCAGGTCAGCGAGTAGAGCGAACAACAATACAGGCCGCCTGAGGGGGGAGCGGAGGTAAATCCCCTGTCACGCGGCCTGCACGACCCGGACGGGTCTCGGGTGGTACACACAGTGTACTCCGTTTGAGACTCGCCAGTGGGGCATACTTTTCGAAAGGTGGCTCCGTAAAGGCGAGCTGGTGGGGAGCCCGTTTATCGTTCCCTCTGGACGTTTACCGTACACGTACTTTGACGTCGAAAGCGCGGCTTTGCTACAACTAGGTGGTACCTAGGCTTGGAGTTGTGTGCGGTCGCCGAGCACGATCAACGGCGTTATGGCTGCGCCAACTCGCCGCCCCTTGCACCACCCAATCAGAAACTGCATGGATATTTTGAGACAACTTGGTGGTCTGCTGCTCGGCGCTGTGCCTACGGCCATCTTTTTCATTCTTTTAGTCGTCGCGTACGGCTTTCTCGTTCGGAGACCATTGGCGCGCACGTTGGCCGAGCGCCGTGCCCGTACGTCCGGTGCTGTGGAGCAGGCACGTGGCGCTATCGCCGCCGCCGAAGCGGAAACCTCGGTCTACGAAGGAAAATTGCGAGCAGCGCGGGCGCAGATTCTGGCGATGCGTGAAGAGCAGCTGAAACGGTTGCAGGCTGAGCGCGAAGCCGCTCTGGAAGGTGCCAGACAGCAGGCCCAGGAGCGAGTTCGTATGGCACGCGCTGAGATTGAAAGCTCAACCGCAGCCGCACGGGAACAGATCGAGCGCGCCTCTGTACAGCTAAGCGACCAAATCCTGCGGGCGATCCTGCCTGCCGGGGCACCAATGGCGGAGGCGGGCCGATGAAACGCTTGGGCTTTGAGGCAATCTCGCGCTCTGCGCGCCTGCAGAGGGTCGCCGTGGCCGCCTTCGCGCTGGCTTTGATGTGCGGTGTTGCCGGATCAGCGTATGGCCAGATCTCCGCTCCTCCTCGGCAGCAGGCTCCTGCAAGCGCGGGCGAGAACTCCTCGCCTGTGAACTCGGTTCCTGAGAAGCAGCAGGAGGTCAAGGACGAGAACGACGAGTATCGTCACTCCGCCGCCGTCCAGAAGCTCGGTTCCATGGTGGGCATGAACACGGAGCAGGCTGCGGCGGCCTTCACGGTCTTCAACTTCCTTGTTCTTGCGATTGGGGTCGGCTTCGTCATGGTGAAGACGCTGCCCAAGGCGTTTCGCACGCGTAACACGCTGATCCAGAAGCAGCTTGTGGATGCTCGAACAGCGACCGAAGAGGCCAATGCGCGCCTGAACTCAGTGGAGTCCCGCCTGGCGAAGCTCGACGAGCAGATCGCCGGGATGCGCTCCCAGGCGGAGGCCGATAGCGCCCGCGATGAGCGCCGTATTCGCGCGGGTGTTGAGGAAGACAAGACTAAGATTCTGGCGGCGGCTGAAGCCGAGATCCAGGCCGCGACCTCAATGGCCCGGCGTGAGATTCAGCAGTTCGCGGCGGAGCTTGCCATTGAGCAGGCCGCTCGTAAGCTGGTCGTCACGCCCGAGACGGATCGCCTTCTGGTCGAAAACTTCGCTCGTCAGCTCACGGGCCCCCATGGGGGGCAGAACTGATGGCGATCGTTGACCTTCGTTACGCCCGTGCGCTGGCCGCTGTGATCGAGGAGCGGCATCTTGACCTCACTGACACCCAGAATCAGCTGAATGACTTCGCTGGCATGCTGGACGAGAGCCCGGAGCTTCGCGAAGTTCTGCACAATCCCGCTATCCCGGAGGCACAGAAGCTCCGGCTACTTGACGCGATTGCGCAGCGTGCGGGACTTAGTGGCCCCATCCGGAACTTCGTCGCGCTCCTCACCCGCAACCAGCGGTTGCATGAGCTCCCGGAGATGATCACCGCTTTCGCCGCGCTCGCCGACCAGGAGTCAGGAATCGCCGAGGTGGAAATTACGACGGCGCGTCCTCTGGATCCTGACAATCGGCGCCTTCTCGAGCAGCAGGTGTCTAAACTAGCGGAAGGTCAGCGGGTGCACGCCACCTATCACGAGGATCCGGCGCTGCTGGGCGGAGCGGTCCTCCGGCTCGGTTCCCGCGTGTATGACGGTTCGGTGCGCGCCCAGCTGCAGCAGCTCAAACAGCGCCTTGTAGCTGCACAACTCTGAGGCGCACGGCGGCTGCACCGCAACAGTTTCCAAGAGATGTAGAAAAAGGAAAAGCATGGCAAAGATTCAGGCAAACGAGATTACCGAGCTGCTTCGCCAGCAGATCGAAAACTACGAGCAGCGCATCCAGGTCGACGAGGTCGGCACGATTATCACCCTCGGTGATGGCATCGCGCGCGTTCACGGGCTGGACAAGGTTATGGCCGGCGAGCTGATCGAGTTCCCGCACGGCGTCTCCGGGCTGGCCATGAACCTTGATGAGGATCAGGTCGGCGCGGTGCTGCTGGGTGATTACACGGAGCTGAAGGAAGGCGACCAGGTCCGCCGGACCGGCCGCATCATGTCTGTGCCCGTGGGCGAAGCTCTGATCGGCCGGGTCGTCAACGCTCTGGGTCAGCCGATTGATGACAAAGGCCCCATCAGCACCAATCAGACCCTTCCTATCGAGCGGCTCGCTCCGGGGGTTATCGATCGCCAGTCCGTGACGGAGCCCATGGCGACCGGCATCAAGGCTATTGACACGATGATTCCCATCGGCCGTGGCCAGCGCGAGCTGCTGATCGGCGACCGCCAGACAGGGAAGACCGCGGTCGCGCTGGACACGATTATTAACTCCGCAAAGAACGACCTGATCTGCATCTATTGCGCCATCGGGCAGAAGCGCTCATCCGTTGCGCAGGTCGTGCAGACCCTCGAACAGTTGGGAGCGATGGCCTACACCATCGTTGTCGCCGCGACCGCGTCGGAGCCGGCTCCAATGCAGTACCTGGCCCCGTTCGCCGCGACCGCCATGGGCGAGTACTTCCGCGACAATGGTAAGCACGCCCTGATCATCTACGATGATCTCTCCAAGCACGCCGCCAGCTACCGCGAGATCTCGCTTCTGCTGCGCCGTCCTCCGGGACGCGAGGCCTACCCTGGAGACGTCTTCTACCTCCACTCGCGCCTGCTTGAGCGCTCCGCCAAGATGTCCAAGCAGTTCGGCGGCGGCTCTCTCACAGCCCTGCCGATCATCGAGACCCAGGCGGGCGACGTCTCGGCGTACATCCCCACCAACGTCATCTCCATCACTGACGGCCAGATCTTCTTTGAAACGGATCTGTTCAACTCCGGCGTTCGTCCGGCCGTCAACGTAGGACTTTCGGTCTCGCGTGTGGGATTCGCTGCGGCGATCAAGGCCACCAAGCAGGTCGGATCTACGCTGAAGCTCGACCTCGCGCAGTATAGGGAGCTCGCCGCCTTCGCGCAGTTCGGCTCCGACCTCGACAAGGTGACTCAGAATCAGCTCAACCGCGGCCAACGCCTCACTGAGCTGCTGAAGCAGTCTCAGTTCCGTCCGCTGACCTGGGTACAGCAGGTAGCGATCATCTATGCCGGCACCCAGGGCCTGCTCGACAACGTGGAGGTGAAGAATATCCGCGCCTTCGAGGATGGTTTCTACCCATACATGGAGTCGACGCAGTCACAAGTGCTGGCTGACATCGAGAGCAAGCGCTCGCTGGACGATGATCTCCGCAAGCGCCTCACGGGGGCGATCAATGAATACAAGCAGGACTTCCTAGCTAAGGTGAACGAGCAGCAGCCAGCGGGGGCAGCGGCCTAAACTCATGGCGAATGTACTCGATCTTCGGCGGCGCATCCGCAGCGTGAAGAACACGCGGCAGATCACCCGGGCCATGAAAATGGTCTCGGCAGCCAAGCTGCGTCGCGCGCAGGAACGTGCGCTGCAGGCCCGCCCCTACGCCCAGATGCTCACCAATGTGCTCGAGTCCCTGGTGCGTCGAACGGACCTCTTCGATCAGGCGAGCGGGGATGTTATGCATCCCCTGCTCGTCGAGCGTGAAGAGAAGAGCGTGCTGGTCGTTGTCCTCGCTGGGGACAAAGGCTTTGCCGGCGGTTTCAACGCCAACATCGGCAAGGCGGCGCAGCGATTTATCGATGAGCGGCGCGGTCTGGGCCAGAACATCGATGTAGAGCCGATCGGCAGAAAAGCTATCGGTCTCTATAAGAAGCGCTATCCGGCAGCGATCTATGAGCATAAGGAAGAGCTCTACGATAACGATCTTTCACGCCACATCGAGGACATCCGTCATCGCCAGGCCCCTATCGAAGTCGCTGCGGAGCATCCGGATCTCCTGTTGAAGGCAGACATCTCGCCCATCTCGGAGCTCGCTCACTCGATCATCGCTCGTTATGAACGAGCCGAGATCGATGCTGTCTACCTTGTGTACAACGAGTTCCGCTCCGTCATCTCGCAGCGAGTTGTCGTTGAAAAGTTGCTGCCCATTCGCAAGCTGGGCACGCATGAGATTACCGCGGCTGAAGAGATGACTGAGGAGCAGCGCGAGGCTGCGGCCCGCGCCGCCGAGACCTCGGGCATCTCCATCAACGAGCCCGAAGAGACCGTCATTGAGCAGGAGGCCAAGCGTTTCGGCACCGCCGAGGTGGATTACCTCTTTGACCAGGATCCGGAGCAGCTCTTCCGTCACCTGATGCCGCGCTATATCACCACGCAGCTGTTCCACGCCCTGCTGGAGTCTGTGGCTGCGGAGCACGCCGCGCGCATGACGGCCACCGACGCGGCTACCAAGAATGCAGGCGAGCTGATCGACAAGCTCTCCCTCACAATGAATCGTGTGCGCCAGGCCGCCATCACGAAAGAGATCATTGAGATCGTCAGCGGAGCGGCCGCTCTCTAAGCGCGCCTGCTTCGAACAAGTGGATTTTAGTTCAGAGGATTTATGGCAGAGAACATTGGAAAGGTAATCAGCATTAGCGGCCCGGCCGTCGATGTGCAGTTTGAAGAGGCGCGCATGCCGCCGATCTACCAGGCGATCCGCGTCGTCAGCGAGGGCTTCGACGTCCCGCAGCCGATGGACGTCACCGTCGAGGTGCAGCAGCACCTTGGCGAGGGTCGCGTCCGCTGCATCGCCATGACAGCCACCGAAGGTATGGTGCGCGGCATGAAAGCGATCGATACGGGCTCTGGCATCACGGTGCCCGTAGGCCGTGCAACGCTGGGCCGCGTGCTCAACGTCCTCGGGCAGCCGGTGGATGAGCTCGGTCCTGTGAACGCGGACGTCCACATGCCTATCCATCGCCAGGCGCCCCGGTTCGACGAGCAGTCGACCTCGGAAGAGATGTTCGAGACGGGCGTCAAGGTCATCGACCTCATTCAGCCCTTCCTCAAGGGCGGCAAAATCGGCCTCTTCGGCGGCGCGGGCGTCGGCAAGACGGTCGTCATCCAGGAGCTCATCAATAACGTCGCTATGAAGCACGGCGGCTTCTCGGTCTTCGCCGGCGTCGGCGAGCGCACCCGCGAGGGCAACGACCTCTGGCACGAGTTCCAGGAGTCGGGCGTAATCGATCTCAAGGATTTCTCCAAGAGCAAAGCCGCGCTCATCTATGGCCAGATGACCGAGCCGCCAGGGGCGCGTCTTCGCGTGGCCCTCACGGGCCTTACGGTCGCCGAGTACTTCCGCGACGAAGAAGGTGCTGACACGCTGCTCTTCATCGACAACATCTTCCGCTTCACTCAGGCTGGTTCCGAGGTCTCGACGCTGCTCGGCCGTATGCCCAGCGCCGTGGGCTACCAGCCGAACCTCGCTACTGAAATGGGCGAACTGCAGGAGCGCATCACCTCCACAAAAAAGGGTTCGGTCACCTCGGTGCAGGCTGTCTACGTTCCCGCGGACGATCTCACCGATCCGGCACCTGCAACCACCTTTGCTCACCTCGACGCGACCACTGTGCTTTCGCGTCCGCTGTCGGAGCTGGGCATCTATCCCGCCGTTGATCCACTGGCCTCTACCTCGCGCATCCTCTCCCCGCGTATCGTCGGGCAGGAGCACTACGATGTGGCCCAGGGCGTCAAACGCATCCTTCAGCGCTACAAGGACCTGCAAGACATCATTGCAATCCTTGGCATCGACGAACTCTCTGAAGAAGATAAGCTCACGGTCGCTCGCGCGCGCAAGGTGCAGCGCTTCCTCTCGCAGCCCTTCCACGTCGCTGAGATCTTTACTGGCATCCCCGGCGCGTACGTCAAGGTCGAAGACACCGTGCGTAGCTTCAAGGAGATTATCGAAGGCAAGCACGACGACATCCCGGAGCAGGCCTTCTACCTGAAGGGCGGCATCGAGGACGTATTGGCGGCTGCCGAGAAGATGAAAGCCACGGCCTGAGTCCCATCACAATCAGCAGCAGGTAGAACAAGGAAAGCAGCGGGAAGGGAGTAGCCGATCAAGAGGCTGCTCCCAACCTCCGATAAGGATTATGGCCGAGATTGACAACAATGCGGGGCTGCTGAAGGTACGGCTCGTTACCCCGGACCGCGTTCTGGTGGACGCGACCGCGGCAGCGGTAGAACTCCCTTCAATGTCTGGATACATGGAAGCGCTCTACGGTGCGGCGCCGCTGCTGGCCGAACTGGGCGCCGGGCAGGTCCGGATTCATGGAGGCTCCGCCGGCGAGCAGGTCTTCTTCGTCGCTTGGGGCTTCGTCGAGGTGCTTCCGGAACGGGTCACAATTCTGGCCGAGTGCGCGCTGCGGCCGGAAGAGATCGACCGCTCGCAGGCGCAACATCAGCTTGAGCATGCCCAGCAGCTTTGGAACCAAGCTGGCGACGAGCAGGCAAAGTACGACGAGGCAAACGCCGAAGCACGTGTGGCCGAGGAAAAGCTCGCGGCCGCCGGGGACCGGCGCTAGACCAGTTTTCAACGCAAGAAGCTGATCTGCCCGACAGAACACAGAACGGCAGCAGGGAAGTGCAGAGGGCTCGACCGTTCACCGTCGAGCCCTTCTGCTTTGCTGCTCAGGATTTGTGGAAGTCGGCCTTCCCGTCCCGTGTCAGTTACCGCCGTTCCCTCCAGGAGTCGTAGCGCTCGCCGCGGCTGCGGGTGCGCTCTTCAGCACAACACTCTGCTGATCGTTTGCCTCAAACTGCGAGTAAAACGATCGCAGCTGCGAATACTCCGCAGGCAGAACAACGATTTCGCCGAACGCGAAGTTCCGCCGCGTGGTGAAGCTCGTGGGGGTGGATTCAACACTCATGTTGTACATGGCGGTCTTTGGAAGATCGAACTTCGCGGTCGCGGGTGTCGCCTCTACGGCGAAGCCCTTCGGGAAGTTAATGCGAAGCGCATCCTGCACCATACGCGGATACGAGAAGTAAACAGCCGCCTGGCGCTTCTCGTGCGGGAACGTGGCCTTCGCCTCTGCAAGGAAAAGGTCCGGAACCACCATCAGACGCTTGCCGGTCCAGCTGCCAAGCGTCCCCGCGACCGTGTAGCTCACGGTCAGCGGCTTCTCATAATCCTCGGCATTGGCCACGGCGACTGTCTTCACCTCAACCGTCTTGGGAAGCATCTCCTCCAGCGTGCTGCGCAGATCATGCTTCAGGCTCTCCTCATCACCCCGCAGCGCGACCTGCCTCCACCGCAGTGCCGCCGCTCCTATGTAGCTTAGGTCGATCTTTCCGCTGA
>DATLMQ010000006.1:0-3201 GCA_035537215.1 Acidobacteriaceae bacterium | reverse complement strand
GTAGCGGGGGAGTGTAGAGGATGTGGACGGAGGCAGTGGCGGAATGCTGTGGTCAGCCGCTGTGTGGCCGTTGGTAATCCATAGCTTCGCCAAAGAGCGTCCACGACACGTTCATAGCCGATAGAACTTGCGCGACGGCCGAGATCGTCGGATTTCGCTTCCCCGTTTCTACCAAGCTGATGTAAGTCATGCTCAATCCAGCGCGGCGGGCAACCTCTTCTTGAGAGAGGTTACGCGCCCTTCGAAAATCCCGAAGAACGGCACCGACTGGACTCGAAGCACGTAGCGGGATCATGTACGGGAAAAGAACACTTACCGTACAGTTGTCTATAAACTATCGTTAATGTTCACGGCAGTCCTGGTGCCTTCACACCCTCTGCTCGGGATGCAAGATGTCCGCGCGATTTCCCTCTCCGGCGAGTGACCACCCTCTGAAGACTTTCTGTTTTCCGTATCGCTGGGGTATGGGAGTACGAACAGCACGTCACCGGGAGCACGGCATCTTAAGATTCAACGCTGTGGGTTCTCTAAACTCTGACGCGGTTTCT
The DNA here is from genome assembly GCA_035537215.1 of Acidobacteriaceae bacterium. Classification (GTDB taxonomy): domain Bacteria; phylum Acidobacteriota; class Terriglobia; order Terriglobales; family Acidobacteriaceae; genus Granulicella. Next base: position 2,653 of record DATLMQ010000006.1, on the reverse strand, counting down.
CTAAACTCTGTCGCCGCCAGGCGGAGTTCAGGCTGCGTCGAGTTCTGCGGTCTGGCTGAGATCCTCCTTGAGGTTGCGGGTCCTGTAGGATCGTCCACGCAGGACGTAGTGGGTTCCGCGCTCCAGCAGGCGGTCGAGGATGGCCTCGGCGAGATCGGCATCATGGAGGACTTGGCCGAGGGCCGCCAGAGGCTTGTTGGTGGTGACGATCGTGGAGCGGCGCTTCAGGTGGCGGATGCTGACGACCCGGAAGAGCACGTTGGCGGCATCGGCTGCGTAGCTCTGATAGCCGAGCTCGTCGATGACGAGGACGTGCGGGTGCACGTAGGGCTCGAGGGCGGCCTCCAGGCGGCCCGCGAGCGCGGCGTGGGAGAGCGCGCCGATGAGCTCGTCGGCGGAGGTGAAGAAGGCCTCGAAGCCATTCTGGATGGCGCGGTAGGCGATGGCGACGGCGAGGTGCGTCTTGCCGCGCCCGGGGGGGCCGGAGAGGATGGCCGAGCGGCCTTCGGCGACCAGCTCGGGGCCGAGCAGGGTGCCGAGCATCTGCAGGCGCACCGAGGTCTGGAAGGTGAAGTCGAAGTCCTCGACCGTGCGCAGGAAGGGGAAGCGCGCCTTGCGGACCGAGCGGGTGACGCGGGTCTGCGCACGGTGGGCGATCTCCTCGGCGGCGAGGATCTCCAGGAAGTCGCGGTAGCTCATCTGCTCGCCCTCCGCCCGGAGCGCAAGCTCGCCGTAGAGGCGGCGGATGGTGGGCAGGTGGAGGCGTTTGAGCATGCCGTCCAGGTCGGCGCTGCCGGTGGCGGGCGTCACGAGGCCACCTCCGCGGCCATGCGGACGACGTACTCCGCGCCGTAGAGACGCTGGAAGAGGGCGCGCTGCAGGAGCTTGAGGAAGCGGCCGTCGCCGATCTCCTCCAGCAGGGCGAAGAGCCGTTCGACGTCGGCCTTCCAGGTGAAGGGGCGGGCGTGGATGAGCTCGGTGAGGTAGCCCTCGCCGACGGGCCCGAGCTCGAGGATGCGCTCGCGCATGAAGTAGAGCCGCTTGCGGGCTCCGGCGACGGCCGCGAGCTGCCCGGCGCGCTGGCCCGCGAGGTAGCTGGTCCTGCCGAGCTGGGGGAAGCGCGGGTGCGTCGACTCGAAGCGGCCGCCGGCGGTCGAGATCCGCACCCGGTCGGGGTAGAGATGGAGCGTGGCGGGGATGCCGCAGGCGCCGGCCGGCATGGCGTAGCAGATTCCCTGGAACTCGACCATCGCGGTGGGGCCCACCTGGACCGGGAAACGCAGCCCGTACTCGGCCGGCAGGATCGCCAGCGGCTTCATCCGCGCCTGCTCGCCGGCCAGCCGCTCGGCGGGGATCACCTTCGTGGCGCGCGAGGGGCGCTCTTCGTTGCCGGCGACGAGCCACTCCAGGAGCTGGCGCGGCAGGTCGTGCTCCAGGTCGGCGAAGCGGCGGGCGCGGAAGAAGCTCTTCTTCACCCAGCCCACCAGGTTCTCGACCGCTCCCTTCTGCTCCGGGCTCCTGGGGGCGCACAGCTCGATCGTGAAGCCGTAGTCGATGGCGACCTGCGCCAGCGTCGGGTTCCACCGCGGCCGGCCGTGCTCGTCGCGTCCCAGCACCACCGTCTTCGGGTTGTCGAAGACGACCCTGAGCGGCACTCCGCCTCCGTGCTCGAAGCAGGCGAGCAGCGCGCGCACCAGCGACTCGACCCGCTCGTCGGGGACGATCACCACCCACACCCAGCGCGAATACTTCAGGCGATAGGCCGCGAAGTGGATGCGGTGCGTGCTCCCGTCCAGCAGCCGCACGTCCGCCACCCCGAAGTCGAACTGGGCGAACTCGCCGGCCACGCCCTCGAAGCGCACCATCAGCTCCGCCGGGAGCTTCTCCTTCTCGACGCGGAAGACGCGGTAGAAGGTGCTCTCGCCCACCTCGGCGCCCTCCTCGCGCAACTGGCGCAGGAATTCCAGCGGCGGGGCCGCGGGATCCGCCGCGATCAGCTCGCGCAGCCGGTTCCGAACCGGGTCGGGCACTGCGGGACGGCCGACGCCGCGGCGCCGCCGCACCTGCACGTCGCTTGCTCCCTCGACTGCGGGCTCCTTCGCGATCCGCTGGACGGAACGTTCCGAGACGCCCATCTGCTGTGCGATCTGCTTCGTGGGCAGACTCGCTTTCTTCAGGGCGTGCACTGCATGTCTGTCGATCATCCGGATCATCCTCCTTCGCCTCCGGCCAATGGGGCGTCTGCCCTGCGCTGGACGGCGAAACTTACGGGGATCAGTGATCCTGGACCGCGACAGAATTTAGAGAGGATCCGCGACAGAGTTTAGAGAACGCACATGGTGGTGCAGGGAGAGGACGACGAATACGGCACCTGGGCCCAGGTCGACGCGATCCGCGCCGGCTCCGGCGGTTCGGTCGAGGTGCTCGCCGTCCGCGCCTGCGGCCACTCCCCGCACCGCGAGCACCCGGACGTGGTGCTCGCCGAGATGGCGCGCTTCGTACAAACGCTTCAGTAATCCGCTCTCATCTCATGCTCATACCAGCTGCGTGATCAACGGTGCATTCCTTCAGTCATTCAACTACACGGCAGTCTCACACAGAGTCAACGGAGTCAACGGAGAACTGCCCTTCTTTCCTCCGTTGACTCCGTTGA
>DATLMQ010000005.1:0-4465 GCA_035537215.1 Acidobacteriaceae bacterium | reverse complement strand
TGCGACAACCTGCTGTTCAACAACGGCGCCTATGCGGAGTATCTGCGGGTGCCCGCGAGGATTGTGCAGAAGAATACGCTGCGGATTCCGGACGAGATGATTGCGGAACACGCGGCGTTGACGGAACCGCTGGCCTGCGTGGTGCGTGGGCTGGAAGAGTCCGGAGCGAGCGCAGGCCAGACGGCGATCGTGCTGGGTGCCGGACCCATTGGCCTGCTGTTTGTGCACGCGGCGGCGATCGAAGGATTGCATGTGATCGCAGTGGTGAAACGCACCGACCAGGTGCGGACAGCGATGCATTTTGGGGCGGCACAGGTGGTGCGGATCGGCGATGTGGCGGACCCGGTTGCGGCCGCGCGCGCGTCGACACCGGAAGGGCGCGGAGCGGACGTGGTGTTCGAGGCTGTGGCGACGCCGGGGGCGTGGCAGTGGGCGGTGCGCATGGCGCGCAAAGGCGGCGTTGTGAATCTGTTCGGTGGACCGCCGGCGGGAACGGAGGTGAAGCTGGACACCAATCTGATTCACTACTCCGATTTGACGCTGAAGGCGAGCTTTCACCATACGCCGGGGACGGTGCGGCGAGCATTTGCGATGGTGCAGACGGGACGGTTCAAGGCGCAGGACTTTCTGACCGGGAGCGCCACACTGCAGGAGGTGCCTGAGGTCTTTCGGCGGATGTTGAGGCGGCCGGCGGAGGGCACGGCGCCGGAGATCAAGACCGTGATCTATCCGCATCGGAGCAGCGAGGGAAGACAGGACGTCTCCGCGGAGCTGGTCGAAGAGGCGCTGCGATGAGCACGGTCGCCGATACGGTCATGCAGGATCAGCTGACGGGAGCACCGCAGGAGTACGCTACGCCGGTGGAGCGTCCCTCACTGGCTGAGGCGCAGGCCTGGTGCAAGCGGCTGGCGACCACGCATTACGAGAACTTCCATGTAGCGACGTTCTTTCTTCCCAAGCGGTTGCGGCCGCACTTCCATAGCGTGTATGCGTTCTGCAGAACGTCGGATGATCTGGGGGACGAGGTAGCGGATACGGCTACGGCAACCCGGCTGCTGGGACAGTGGCGTGCGATGTTGCATGAGTGCTTTGCGCAACCGGAGCTGTCACGGCATCCGGTGTATGTGGCGTTGCAGCCGACCATCAAGGAGTGCGAGCTTCCGCGGCAGCCGTTCGATGACCTGATCTCGGCGTTCGAGCAGGACCAGGTGTACACGCGGCATGAGTCGCTGCAGACACTGGAGGAGTATTCGCGGTACTCGGCGAATCCGGTGGGGCGGCTGGTGCTGCTGGTGAGTGGGTATCGGACCGAGGAGCTGATGCGGCTATCGGATGAGATCTGCACAGGTTTGCAGCTGGCGAACTTCTATCAGGATGTGGTGACGGACTGGAAGGATCGGGGGCGGCGATATCTTCCGGCCGATGCTATGCAGCGGTTCGGGGTGACCGATGAGCAGATTGCGACGCGGCGCTTCGATGAGAACTTCCGCGCGATGATGCAGTTCCTGGTGGACGATGCGCGAGCGCGGCTGCGGCGGGGGGAACGCATCGCGTCGATGGTGGAGCGGGATCTTGGGGCCACGCTGTCGCTGTTTGCGAAGGGTGGCTATGCCATTCTGGACGCCATCGCGGCGCAGGGGTATGACACGTTGAAGGCACGGCCCGTGGTGACGAAGCCGGTGAAGCTGCGCCTGCTTGGGTCGGCGGTTGCGGGACGGATTGCAACGGCGGTGCTGCCGTCGCGGAGCCTGCCTTCTGACGGGGGCGCATGAGCGGGGCGCAAACAGCGGAGTTGACGGCGGCATACGCTGCGTGCCGCGCGATCGCGAAGCGGGAAGCCAAGAACTTTTACTACGCGTTCCGTGTACTTCCGCAGCTTAAGTCGGATGCGATGTGTGCCATCTATGCGTTCATGCGGAAGGCCGATGATCTTGCGGACGATGAGAGCCTCTCGATTGCGGATCGGCGGGAAGCGATGGCGGGGTGGACGGGGGAGTGGCAGCGATCGCGGGCAGAGGGGACGAGCGATCCGGTCTTCCTTGCGGTGAACGATGCGCAGCGGCGGTTCGGGATCAGCGATGAGCTGCTGGAACAGCTGGTGCAGGGCACGACGCTGGATCTGCAGGAGCATGTTCCGGGGGTGATCCCGATAGCCGTGAACGGCGACACTCTGCAGGTGTATGAGTGCTTCGAGGGGCTGTATCGGTACTGTTATCTGGTGGCTTCGGTGGTTGGGTTGGTGTGTATACGGATCTTTGGGTATACGGAGCCTCGAGCGGAGTTGCTGGCCGAGCACGTGGGGATTGCGTTCCAGTTGACCAACATCCTGCGGGACGTTCGCGAGGATGCGGAGCGGGGGCGCGTGTATCTTCCGCTGGACGATATGCAAGCGAGCGGAACATCTCTGGATGAGGTGGTGGCGAGTGCGCGTGGAGCGGTGGCGGCAGGGGGGGTGGGGGAGCTGCTGCGGCTGGAGATCCGGCGTGCTGAAGCGTTGTACCGGGAGGCCGATGAGCTGATACCGCTGCTGGAGCGGGACTCGCAGGCGGCCATGGGGGTGCTAGCGACGATCTACCGGGAGCTGCTGGGGAGGATTGCGGCGGATCCTGCGGCGGTGTTCCGGAGGAGGGTATCGGTGTCGACCCCGCGGAAGCTGGCGATCCTGGGCCGGGGGATGATCGGGGCCTACAGGGGACGGGCGTGAGCGAGCAGGGCGCGGCGGATGTGGTGATCGTGGGTGCGGGGCTGGCCGGGTTGGCGGCGGCGGTGGCGCTGAGCGGGGCGGGAGCGAAGGTGCGGGTGGTGGAGCGGAAGCCGTATGTGGGAGGGCGGGCGTACTCGTATCCACATCCGGCGCTGGGGGAGGTGATCGACTCGCAGCACGTGATGCTGGGGTGCTGTACGAACCTGGTGGATCTGTGCCGGCTGGCGGGGGCGGACAGGCATGTGCGGTGGTATGAGCGGATTACGTTCCTGGAGCCTGGCGGCGAGGGCCGAGGGGCGCGGGCGAGCGAGATAGGGGCGGGCGATCTGCCTGCTCCGGGGCACTCGACGGTGAGCTTCCTGCGGGCTCCGATGCTGGGGTGGAAGGACAAGGTGAGGATTGCGCAGGGGCTGACGGAGTTCCTGCGGGGGGTTCCGGCGGACGATGCGGAGGCGTTCTCGGAGTGGCTGAGGCGGACGCGGCAGACGGAGCTGGCGGTGCGGCACTTCTGGGAGCCGGTGATTGTGGGGGCGCTGAACGACGGGTTCGAGCGGTGCTCGACCAGGTATGCGGCGCAGGTGTTCCATGAGAGCTTCCTGCGGTCGGGCGAGGGCGGAAGGCTGGGGATTCCGGCCAAGCCGCTGTCGGAGTTCTATGCGGGGACGGCGCGGCTGGCCGAAGTGCAGGGAGCGCAGATCGGGCTGCGGTGCAGCGTGGAGCGGATCGAGCGGGCCGGTGATGGGAGCTGGATCGCGGTGGCCAGCGATGGGGAGCGGATCAGCGCGCCGGCGATGCTGCTGGCGCTGCCGTTTGAGCAGACCGCCAAGCTGCTGGGGACGGTTGCGGAGCCGAGCGCGGAGGTGAGCAAGGTGATCGAGGATCTGGGGCACTTCGAGCATGCGCCGATTACGACGGTGCATGTGTGGATCGACCGGGCGGTGACGGAGCTGGAGCATGCGGCGCTGCTGGATACGCGGATTCAGTGGATGTTCAACAAGACGCTGATCCGGAGGTTCGAGGCGGACGCGACGGCGGCGGGCGAAGGGCAGTCGCGGAAGAGCGAGGGGCAATACCTGGAGCTGGTGATCAGCGCGTCGTTCGCGGAGCTGAAGCAGACGCGCGAGCAGATTGTGGGCTCGGCGCTGGAGGAGCTGGCGCGATTTTTTCCACGGGTGCGTGAGGCGAAGGTGGAGCGGGTGGGGGTTTTGAAGGAGGCGCGGGCTACGTTTTCGGTGCTGCCGGGGATGGATCGGTGGCGGCCGGGGGCGGGGGCGTGTGGGGGAGGGCTGTTTCTGGCGGGGGACTGGACGCGGACGGGGTGGCCGTCGACGATGGAGGGCGCGGTGCGGAGCGGGCGGCTGGCGGCCGAGGCGATTGCCGGGCGGAGGTTTCTGACGCCGGACCTGCCGGCGAGCGGGCTGATGCGGCTGCTGGTCCGATAGAGCGTACGCCGCCGGTCTGGGTAGCGCGTCAGATTGCCAGATTGCCAGATTGCCAGATTGCCAGATTGCTGGGTTGCTAGCGGGAGACCAGGACCACGCCGAGGGCGACGAAGCCGGCGGCCAGCCAGCGGCGGCGGTCGACGTTTTCGTGGAGAAAGAACTTGGCAGCTACGGCGTTGCCGACATAGGTGATGGAGGCGATGGCGGGGGCGGCGAGGGAGAGGTCGATGAGGCTGAGGGTGAAGAGCATGGCGAAAAAGTTCAGGGCCATGCAGAAGGCACCGGCGAGGAAGACGGGGCTGGAGAGGACGGCGCGGAC
>DATLMQ010000004.1:0-7500 GCA_035537215.1 Acidobacteriaceae bacterium | reverse complement strand
CATCTGCTTTCTGCGCGATACGGCGGAGAATATCGACGCGGTGGTGGACGAGGGAGGGGCGGCGGGGCTGGTTTGCTATACGCCGGTGGGGGAGGAGAGTGTGTTCGACCGGCTGCTGCCGGCGGGGTTTGGGCTGATCGGGCAGCGCGAGGGGGACTTTGGGCAGAGGCTGCTGGGGGCGGTGGAGGACATCCTGGCGTGCGGGTTTGGGGCGGTGTGTTTGATCGACTCGGATTCGCCGACGGTGCCGACGGAGGCGCTGCGGAGGGCGGTGAGGGAGCTGGAGCGGCCGGGGGATCGGGTGGTGCTGGGCGGGTCGGAGGATGGGGGGTACTACCTGATCGGGCTGAAGCGGGCGCACGCGGGGGTGTTTGAGGGGATCTCGTGGAGCACGGCGAGTGTGTTTGCGGAGACGGTGCGGAGGGCGGGGGCGGCGGGGCTGGAGGTGGTGGAGCTTCCGCTGTGGTACGACGTGGACGATGCGGCGACGCTGACGCTGCTGGAGGAGGAGCTGCTGCTGGATCGGCGGCCGGCGTTTGCGACGACCGATGGGTATGACGCGGAGCATACGCGGCAGTTTCTGGCGGAGCGGATGCGGGCGATGGAGGTGAACGCGGGGCCGGCGGGAGCGGCGGCGGCGAGGGAGCGCGGGCGTTGAGCTGGGGGGAGCGGCTGGGTTTGCCGGGGCTGGGATCGGCGGCGTGGCGGGGAACGGCGGGGCGGGGGCGGACGGGTTTGGGGACGTTGGGGATGGGGCGGCTTGCGGTGGACGGCGGGCAGCTGGCGCGGTGGCGGGCGGGCCGGGCGTGGTTTACGAATGGGCTGCTGGTGGTGTTCGGGGTGGCGCTGCTGGGGCTGACGCGGCAGTTTGTGGCCGAGCATGAGCGGTTCAGGATCGGGTTTTCAGGGGCGTCGGGGTGGTCGCTGTGGATGTATGCCGCGGCGATGGTGGTGGTACTGACGGGGCCGGTGAACCGGTGGACGATCTGGATCGTGCTGGGGTTTGCGGTGGCGTTTCGGGTGGTGACGCTGCGGGCGGAGCCGTTTCTTTCGAGCGATATCTATCGCTATGTGTGGGACGGGATTGTGCAGCATGCGGGGATTTCGCCGTACAGGTATGTGCCGGGGAATCCGGTGCTGACGTTTCTGCGAGGGCCGCATCAGGAGATCTTCGACAACATCAACCGGCGGGACTATGCGGTGACGATCTATCCGCCGGCGGCGCAGATGGTGTTCTGGCTGGCGACGATGGTGTCGCCGACGGTGGGGGCGATGAAGCTGGTGATGTTCGGCTTCGAGTGTGTGACGGCGGGGGCGCTGGTGGCGCTGCTGCGGCTGATGGGGAGACGGTCGACGGATGTGCTGGTGTATGCGTGGTGCCCGCTGCTGGTGTGGGAGATCGGCGGGGCGGGGCATGTGGATGCGGTGGTGTTCGGGTTTGTGACGCTGGCGATGCTGTTCCGGTATCGCGAGCAGCCTGTGCCGACGGGGGTGTTTCTGGGGCTGGCGGTGATGACGAAGTTCTATCCGCTGGTGCTGCTGCCGGCGCTGTGGCGGAGGGGCGATTGGAAGATGCCGGCGACGGTGGCGGCGGTGTGCGCGGCGGGGTATGCGGTGTACAGCTCGGCGGGGAGGATGGTGTTCGGGTTTCTGGCGGGGTATCAGAAGGAAGAGGGGCTGGAGAGCGGGGCGAGGTTCTTTCTGCTGGAGTGGGCGCAGCGGTTTGCGGGGCTGCGGGGGGTGGGGACGGCGGTGTACAAGGTGTTCTGCGTGGCGGTGCTGGGAGCGATCGCTGTGTGGGCGTGGAGGTATGCGTCGACGGAGAGGCTGGGGGCGGAGGCAAGGGTGGGGCGGCCGGCGTTTGTGACGGCGAGCGCGGCGATGGCGTTTGCGATGATGCTGCTGTTTTCGCCGCACTATGCGTGGTACCTGGCGTGGCTGGTGCCGCTGCTGGCGCTGGCGCCGAATGTGCCGATGCTGGTGTATGTGTGCGCGTTCTTCTACGGGTTTACGACGCAGTGGGCGGATCCCGGGCCGAAGATGTTTCTGCTGAATGAGTGGATGTATGCGGTGGTGGGGGTGGGGATTGTGGTGGGGGTGGTGCTGTGGCGGTGGCCGGTGGGGCGGTGGTTTGATCTTCGGGGTGGTGGTGAGGGGTTTTGGAGGGTGAGGTGAGGGTTTCGGTGGTGATTCCGGCGTTGAATGAGGCGGAGTCGGTCGGGGTGGTGGTGCGGACGGTGATGGCGCTGGCGACAGAGGGCGGGGCGTGGGGCGAGATTGCCGAGTGCGTTGTGGTGGACAACGGGAGCACGGACGGGACCGGCGAGGTGGCGGCGGCGGCGGGGGCGCGGGTGGTGCGGGCTCCGCGAGGGTATGGGGCGGCGATGCGGGCGGGGACGGCGGCGGCGATGGCCGGATCGGAGGTGCTGGTGTACATGGATGGGGACGGGTCGGATGTGGTGAGCGATATGCCGGGGCTGGTGGGGCCGATAGCGCGGGGGGAGGCGGATTTTGTCCTCGGGTCGCGGCTGCGGGGGCGGAGGGAGCCGGGGTCGATGCTGGGCAGCCAGGTGTTTGCGGCGAAGCTGATCGGGGCGATGGTGCGGGTGCTGTATGGGTTTCGGTACACGGATATGGGGCCGTTTCGGGCGATACGGCGGGAGGCGCTGGAGCGGATGCAGATGGGGGAGATGACCTACGGGTGGAATCTGGAGATGCAGATCAAGGCGGTGCAGATGGGGCTGCGGGTGGTGGAGGTGCCGGTGGACTACAGGTGCAGGATCGGCGGGGTGTCGAAGGTGTCGGGGAACCTGGGGGCGAGTGTAAAGGCGGGGGTGAGGATCCTGGGGGTGTTCTGGAGGGTGCGGAAGGCGGGCCGGGATGTGCGATGAGTTTCGAGTTGCCAGTCACGAGTTACGAGTGCGAGGGTCGATGGAGCCGTTGGTTGAGCTGGAGCATGTGAATGTGGCGCGGGGATCGGCGGTGGTGCTGCGGGATGTGAGCCTGCGGATCGAGCGGGGGGAGCACCTGGCGATCCTGGGGCCGAACGGGTGTGGGAAGTCGACGCTGCTGAAGACGATGACGTGCGAGCTGTATCCGCTGGTGGTGACGGCGGGGAACAGCGAGCGGCTGCTGGGGGTGGCGGAGCCGCCGCCGACGAGGGTGCGGATCCTGGGGCAGGAGCGGTGGGACCTGACGGAGCTGAAGCGGCGGATGGGGGTGGTGAGCGCGGAGCTGCCGGGCAAGGCGACGCTGGGGACGACGGGGATCGATGCGGTGGTGACGGGGTTCTTTTCGAGCTCGACGCTGTGGCCGAACTTGACGGTGACGGAGGAGATGCGGGAGCGGGCGGGGGAGATTCTGGAGCTGGTGGGCGGGGAGCGGCTGCGGGACAAGATGGTGGGCGAGATGAGTGCGGGGCAGCAGCGGAGGGTGATGATCGGGCGGGCGCTGGCGGGGACGTCGCTGGACGGCGAGGGCGCGGTGCAGATGCTGCTGCTGGATGAGCCTTCGAATGCGCTGGACCTGGCGGCGCAGCGGGACCTGCGCGCGATGCTGCGGGAGCTGGCGCAGAGAGGGACGGCGATCCTGCTGATCACACACCACATTGCGGACATCCTGCCGGAGATGGAACGGGTGGTGATGATGCGCGAGGGCAGGATTGTGGCGGATGGAAGCAAGCGGGCGTCGCTGACGGCGGAGCGGCTCGGGGAGCTGTTCGGCGGGGAGCTGCATGTGAGCGAGCGCGACGGTTTCTACAACGCGTGGTAAGCCGCGATGCGTGCGGGGAGCAGCGGAGTTGTATGCGTGGAGGCTGCTTTGCAGCGTAAGTTACCAGAGTTACCGCACCGTAGAAGGTACCAACCTCTTTCAATTCACCTTCGTCTAATCACGAGGCCCACACACCTTTGCCGAGTTATGTAACGGGGTGTGTGATGGAGCCCAATCGGTCGCGAAGATGCGGTGTGTTGCAGGCCGCTGGCCGGAAAGAAAGAGGACTTGTCGATGATCCATCGAAGTCGAGTGAGCACGTTCTGTGGCCTGGGCATGTCGGTTGTCATGCTCTCGTCGCTTGGTGTCGCAGCCGAGGCTCAACAGGCGACAGTGCGGGGAATGGTGATCGGGCGGAACGGCCCGACGATGTATGTGAAGACGGAGGGAACACCGCGGCAGATCGTGGTTCTGTCGGATAGCACAAAGGCGACCGAGAAGGGCGGTTTCCTGGGAATGAGCCACAAGAATCTCGGCGTGGCTGAACTGGTGCCGGGGCTGGAGGTAAAGGTTGATGGATCCTATGACCAGGATCATCAACTGGTAGCGAAGAAGATCGAGTTCTCACGAAACTCGCTGAAGACGGCCCGGCAGATCGACGCGGGGTTGAATCCTGTGAACGAGCAGGTGGCGAAGGCGCAGGATGCGCTGCGGAGCGATCGCAGGGACATCGAATCCAGCCAGCAGGATATCGAGAGCGGAAAGCAGGCGATTGCGGCGAACGGGCAGGCGATCGGCCAGGCCAAGGAGGCGATCGGGCAGACGAACACGCGCGTGAGCCAGACGAACACGCGCATCGGAGAGCTGGATCAGTACGAGACCAAAGGCGAGATGGCTGTGAACTTCGCCAATGGCAGGGCCACGGTAAAGAAGAAGGATCGGGACCAGCTGGAGGAGTTTGTGAAGTCGGCGGCGAATACGCCGGGCTTCATGATCCAGGTGCAGGGCTATGCTTCGGCTGTGGGTTCGGCGGTGAGAAATCAGCGGCTGAGCAGCGAGCGCGCGGAGGCCGTACTGTCGATCATTCAGCAGAGCGGCGCTGTACCGATGACGCGGATTCTGGCTCCTGCAGCGATGGGCACGACCAATCAGGTGGCGGACAACCACACGCGGGCGGGGCAGGCGCAGAACCGGCGCGTGGTGGTGACGATCCTGGTGAACAAGGGCATCACGGCGTCGGAGGGCCAACAGGCGCAGACGCAACCTTCGGGCCTTTAGCGGAAGCACGCACTTAGTTTGGGCAAGACCACCGGCGGTCGTACGCTTCGTACGATCGCCGCGTTGTTTTTGGGGTTGGGTTTTTGGGGGTCCGGGGACAGCAGGTTAGCGGGTGGTGCCGGTGGGGCGGAGCTGGAGCTGGACGAGGGGGTCTTCGAGGACGGGGTGCTGGAGGGTGCTGGGGCCAAGGACGGCTACGTTGGGCAGGGGGCCGCGGACCATGGCGACTTCGTCGCAGGCGTAGAGGCGGGGGCAGGTCTGGCAGTCCTTGTAGATCTTGTCGGGCATGGCGGAGCGGTCGGCGACGCGGAAGCCGAGGTGCTCGAAGTAGTCGGGGATGCGGGTGAAGAGGCAGACGGAGAGGACCTGGTGCACCTCGGCTTCGGCGAGGAGAGCTTCAAGGATGGCGTCGCCGGCGCCGAGGCCGCGGCGGTCTTCACGGACGACGATGGAGCGGACCTCGGCGAGGTGGGGGCCGTAGAGGTGGAGGGCGCCGCAGCCGAGGAAGTCGGGCTCGGAGGAGAGGTCGCTGGCGGGGTGAGGGAGGCGCTCGGCGATGGTGAAGTCGCGGATGTTTTCGCAGAGCTCGGCGTAGGAGCGGCGGAGGAGGGTGCCGTCGCCGGAGAGGGAGTTGACGAGGTCGAAGATGTGGCGGGCGTCCTGGAGGCGGGCTTTGCGGACGAAGAGGGGGCCGGTAGCGGCGGCAGGGTGCGTGGAGACCGCGGCGGGCTGGGTGGTCACGAGCGCAGGCGGGGCGGCGACTGGAGGCTCGGCGGCGGCGACTGCAGGTTGCGCCGGGGCGAGGGCGGGCTGGGCGGCCACGAGTGTGGGCTGAGCGGCCGCGTGTGTGGGCTGGGCCGGGGCCTGGGTGGCGGTGAGTGCGGACAGAGGGGCGGGGATGGCGGCTGGGGGCTGTTCGACAGCGGGCTCGCTGAGTGTGGCCTGGGACATCAAACGGCCTCCTGTGTGGATTGGATGAGGGTGGGGGCGTTGGCGATTGCGGTATCCGCGTTGGGCTGGGAGCTTTGGGCTGTGAGCTGCGTGTGCAGGGTGGAGAGGCGCTGGCGGGCGGCGGCGAGGGCGTCGGCGACGCGGTGGGTGGCGGTGCCGCCGGGGACGTCGTGGCAGTCGAGGGTGGAGCGGAGGCTGATGGCGTCGAAGAAGTCGGGGGCGAATTCGGGGCTGAGCTGCTGGAGGTCGGCGAGGGGGAGGGCGTTGAGCTCGAGGGATCGGTCGAGGCCGAGGCGGACGGCGTTGCCGATGATCTCGTGGGCTTTGCGGAAGGGAACGCCCTTGTCGGAGAGGTAGGTGGCGGCGGCCATCGCGTTAAGGTATCCGGTTTCGGCGGCGCGCTGCATAGCACCCAAGCGGAAGGAGAGGGCGCGGGTGAAGCCGGGGAGGACGGAGAGGAGGCCGGCGAGGGTGTCGGCGATGTCGAAGACCTGCTCCTGGCCTTCCTGGAGGTCCTTGTTGTAGGCGAGGGGGAGGCCTTTGAGGAGGGTGGCGAGGGCGGTGGAGGCGCCGAGGAGGCGGGCGGATTTGCCGCGGGCGAGCTCGGTGAGGTCGGGATTCTTCTTTTGCGGCATGGCGGAGGAGCCGGTGGAGAAGGCCTCGGGGAGGTCGATGAAGGCGAATTCGGCGGTGGCGTAGAGGGTGATCTCTTCGGCGAAGCGGGAGATGTGGAGGCCGAGGGTGGAGGCGGCCTGGGCGAAGTCGAGCATGAAGTCGCGGTCGGAGGTGGCGTCCATGGAGTTGGGGGTGGGGGCGGAGAAGCCGAGGGCGAGGGCGGCGATGGAGCGGTCGAGGGCGAGGGTGGCGCCGGCGACGGCACCGCTGCCGAGGGGGCAGAGGTTCATGCGGGCGCGGGCGTCGAGGAAGCGGGAGAGGTCGCGCTCGAGCATGGAGACGTAGGCGAGCAGCCAGTGGGCGATGAGGACGGGCTCGGCGCGCTGGAGGTGGGTGTAGCTGGGCATGACGGCGGAGGGGTGGGCATCGGCCTGGGCGAGGAGGGCGAGGGCCCAGGCGAGGAGGCCGCGGGTGGTGGTGTCGATGGCGTCGCGCACGAAGAGGCGCATGTCGGTGGCGATCTGCTCGTTGCGGGAGCGGCCGGTGTGGAGCTTGAGGGCGAGGGCGCCGATCTCTTTGGTGAGCTCGAGCTCGACGAAGTGGTGGATGTCTTCGGCCTGGGGGGCGGAGGCGACGATGGCGGCGCCGACCTGGGCGTTCGAGGTTTCGTAGTCGAGCATCATTCCACTTTGGCCTTCGGCGCCCGAGGTGGCGGAGATGCGGTGAGCCCAGTTGGTGGTGCGGTCGGCTACGCGGGCGAGGCCGGCGAGGGTTTGGGCGAGTTCGTCGGCGGTGAGGATGCCGGCGGCGGCGATGGCGCGGGCGTGGGCCTGCGAGGCGGCGACCTCGTGGGGGAGGAGGCGCCAGTCGAAGGGGAAGCTGCGCTGCCACTGCTCGAAGGTGCGGTCGAGGGGCTCGCGGAAGCGGCCTGACCACATTTTGGTG
>DATLMQ010000003.1:0-3080 GCA_035537215.1 Acidobacteriaceae bacterium | reverse complement strand
AGGAGGTCATGACGACGTTCATATCAACCTCGGCACGGGCGTCTTCTTCGTAGGCGAGGTCGAGCAGGACGTGGCCGTCGACAATACCAACGGAGGTGGCGGCGACCATCTCACGCAGGGGTGATTGCTTGAGGGTGCCGGCGGCAACGAGCTTGCCAAGGGCAATGGCCAGAGCTGTGCAAGCGCCAGTGATGGCGGCAGTGCGGGTACCACCGTCCGCCTGCAGGACGTCACAGTCCAGGATGACCGAACGCTCGCCGAGGAGTTTCATATCAACTACGGACCGGAGGGAGCGCCCGATGAGGCGCTGGATCTCGTGAGTGCGGCCGCCGATCTTGCCGCGCTCGCTTTCCCGTGGGGTGCGGGTGAGGGTGGCGCGGGGAAGCATGGCGTACTCGGCCGTGACCCACCCGCGGCCGGAGTTGCGCATCCAGCCCGGGACGCCTTCCTGGACAGTGGCGTTACAAAGAACGCGGGTGTGGCCCACCTCAATGAGCACGGAACCCTCGGCCGTTGCGACAAAGCCGGGGGTCAGACGGAGCTCGCGGGCGCCGTCGGCGGCGCGACCTCCACTACGAAACAGTTGTTCAACCTCAACCATCGGGTCATTGTAAGCCTCGGACGGAGGAGGCAAGCTGTGGAGGTGGATGGTCTCAACTTGAGACAGCAGAGGAGGTAGCAGAGCGACACGAGGCTTGCGGTTCGACAGGTGTGTTCCGTTCAGGGACAGACTGAGAGCGACTCTCGGTGAGTCTGAGATGTCACTATCAAGTGCTTGTGTGCGCGGCTGCCCACGATATTTTCACCTATTCTTCCCTACCCTTCGGTTCCGAATTCCCATGTTGACGCGCGTGGGAGCTCGCTTATGACAATGTGCGTCATGAATCCAAGCTCACTAGAGCTCTCTTCTTACAACCTGGAGTATCACCCCATGCAGGCTCATTCGCTGAGTAGTTCAGCCGCACGGAATCCCCCGATTGTGTTATCTCGCCGTCGACTCCGCTGTTTCACCTTTCTTCGGACACCACATCGGCCCATGCGCGTGGGCACGGCAGGGGTGTTCCCATGTTGAGCCTTACATCACATCTTTCTTCGACTGCCATGGAAGGATCCAACGAGCTTCCCCTCGTTTTGTCCCAGGCTCGCACGGCCGGACCTGTGCTGCGGGTCCTAGTGGTGGAGGACGATCCACCGGTACGGCAGGCCTGCGCCGAGATTGCCGACACGCTGGGGCTGGTCGCCGAGACGGCGGATTCGCTTGCGGCGGCGCGGCGCGCCCTGGGCAAGGGCCCGGTCGACATCGTACTGCTGGACCTGAACCTGGGGAACGAGGACGGACTGCTGCTGCTAGATGAGTTGCGCCTTCGCCATCCAGCCGCAGTAGTGGTGCTGATGACTGCCTTCGTGAGCGTGGCCTCGGCGGTAGAAGGGCTCCGGGCCGGAGCCAGCGACTACCTCGCCAAGCCCTTCACGATTGAGGAACTCAGTGCGGCCCTGGAGCGGGCGGCACAAAGGCGGAGCTTCGACGCGGAAGCGCGACAGCTTCGGGAACGGCTGCGTACCGGCCGCGGCATGGGCAGCCTCGTAGGCCGGTCGCCCGCGATGGAGAAGATCTACAGAATTCTTTCTAAGGTGGCGTTTACGGCACATCCAGTCTTGATCGTGGGCGAAAGCGGTACCGGCAAAGAGCTGATGGCGCGCACGATTCACCTCAACGGGCCAAATGCCACGAAACCGTTTCTGCCGGTGGACTGTGGTTGGCTAGATCCCAATCTGTTGGAAGCGGAGTTGTTTGGGAGGATCGGACAATCTACTGCCGGGACCCATTGCGCAGAAACGGGTGTGCTGGCCTCCGTAGAGGGCGCGACGGTGTTTCTGGACGAGGTAGGCGAGATGCCCCTAGAGCTGCAGGGCAAGCTGCTGCGGGCGCTGCAGCAGAAGGAGGTGCGACCCGCAAGTGGAGGAGAGCCTGTGCCACTGACAGCGAGAGTGCTGGCGGCGAGCAGCCGTGATCTTTCGGCGATGGTGGATGCGGGCCGGTTCCGAAAAGATCTCTTCTATCGCCTCAATGTGGTGAAGCTGCAGATTCCGCCGCTAAGGGAACGCAGGCAGGACATTCCCTTGTTGGCCGCACACATGCTGGAACTGCTGGTTCCGCAGACAGAGGAGCCGTACACTCTCGGTGCCGATACGGTGCAGTTGCTCATGGAGCACGACTGGCCGGGCAATGTGCGGGAGCTGCAACACGCGATTGAGCGTGCGTGCGCGCTTTCAAGCGGTCCCGTGCTTCACCTGGGTGACATGCCGACCCAGCTGCAGGACGTTCGCCTGCATCGCGGGGCGGAGATGCATCCCTCGTTGTCGAGGACCGGAGCGGGAGAGGGACTTGGCCCGGGTCCTGGGAGTGCGGGCGACCTTCCGACCCGGGTACTCTCGATCGCGGAGATGGAGAAGAATGCGATTCTCAACACGCTCCGGCAGTTGAAGGGAGACAAGCTGATGACGGCTAAGCTGCTCGGGATCGGCAAGACGACCTTGTATCGCAAGCTCAAGGAATATGGTCTGGCGGACGATGATGACTAGCGAGCCCCTTCTCGGCTTCAGGTCGTCACCCAGTGCGGGTTGGCGAAAGATCGTCTGATCACCCTTGTTCAAACAAGAGGAGTGTTTCGGTTGCAAAATCCCATTCTCCTGATTGCTCCCGAACCGGAGATGGTCATTACGGACCTGCTCCAGAGAGAGCTTGAGCTTTTATGCGTTTGCACGCGCAACCGACGGGCCGGCTTGGCGGCGCTCCGACGAGCTGAATATTCTCTCGTCCTGCTGGACGAGTCCCTGGAGGGGGCGGATCCGACCGCGATGGACATTTTGTTCCAAAATGCCGGGGCAGCTCCAGTATTGGTGATGAACCTTTCAAGTACCGGGGGAGCCGTTATCGTGAGGCAGGTGCGCTCTGCGCTGCAGCGTCGCGCACACTACGAGAAGAGGGCGTTGGAGGCGGCTGCACGCTCTCTGCGAGGGGAGTTGCGAGCCTCCCTCTCGGGTCTTCTCCTAGAATCAGAGCTGGCGTTGCAAGAGGC
>DATLMQ010000002.1:0-5081 GCA_035537215.1 Acidobacteriaceae bacterium | reverse complement strand
CTGTTCGCGAAGGAAAGACGGTAGACAATAGAGCGCGGCGGGCGAGAGGTGTTCGATGAGTGGAGAAGCGGCAGGAGCGGCGAGCGGTTTCAAGCCGAAGAAGAGTGTGGCGTTGAGTGGTGTGCCTGCAGGCAATACGGCGCTGTGCACGGTGGGGCGGAATGGCAACGACCTGCACTATCGCGGGTTCGATATCCTGGACCTTGCGGCGCGCTGCGAGTTCGAGGAAGTGGCGTATCTGCTGCTTTACGGCAAGCTGCCGACGCGTGCAGAGCTGGAGGCGTATAAGGCTCGGCTGCGGCGGCTGCGCGGGCTGCCGGCGGGCGTGAAGACTGCGCTGGAGCAGGTGCCGGCGAGCGCGCATCCCATGGATGTGCTGCGTGTGGGCGTGAGCGTGCTGGCAACACTCGAGCCTGAGCCGCACCTCGAAAACCTGACGCATGCACCGGAGACGGCGCTGCCGATTGCGGACCGGCTGATGGCTTCGCTGGGATCGATGCTGCTGTACTGGTATCACTTTGCGAATGGTGGGGAGCGCATCGAGGTGGAGACCGATGATGACTCTATCGGCGGACACTTTCTGCATTTGCTGCACGGGAAGCCCGCGAGCGCAGAGTGGGTGCAGGCGATGCATGTTTCGCTGATCCTGTATGCGGAGCATGAGTTCAATGCGAGTACGTTTACGGCGCGGGTGATTACGGGCACGGGAAGCGATCTGTACTCCGCTATTGCGGGCGCGATCGGCGCGCTGAAAGGGCCCAAGCACGGCGGCGCTAACGAGGTCGCGCTGGAGATTCAGCAGCGGTATAGCTCGTCCGATGAAGCTGAGCTGGACATCCGTGAACGCGTGGCACGCAAGGAGGTCGTCATAGGCTTCGGGCATCCGGTGTATACGATCTCGGATCCGCGCAATGTGGTGATCAAGAAGGTAGCGCATGATCTCTCGGCGACGGCGGGGGATATGAAAATGTATGAAATCGCCGAGCGGCTCGAGACGGTAATGTTTGATGTCAAGAGAATGTTCCCCAACCTGGACTGGTTCTCCGCCGTGGCGTATCACGTGATGGGAATTCCGACGGCGATGTTTACGCCGATCTTCGCGATCGCGCGAACGTCGGGGTGGTCGGCGCATGTGATGGAGCAGCGCGTGGATGGAAAGATCATCCGGCCGGCGGCGAACTATACCGGGCCAGAGGATCTGCCGTTTGTGCCGATCGAAGAGCGGAGCTAAGACGCGATGTCGGTTTCTGTGAGCAGTGTGCGGCCGGAGTTTGATCAGGTCCTGGTCGACATCGTCGACTATGTGCGCGAGTACGAGATGCCGAGTGAGCTGGCACTTGAGACAGCTCGATACTGCCTGCTCGACACGCTCGGATGCGGATTGCAGGCCTTGGAATTTCCGGCCTGCACGAAGCTGCTGGGACCGCTGGTGCCGGGGCTGACGATGCAGAACGGGGCGCGAGTTCCGGGGACCGCGTATGAGCTGGATCCGGTGCAGGCGGCCTTCAACATCGGCGCCATGATTCGCTGGCTGGACTTCAATGACACCTGGCTGGCGGCGGAGTGGGGACATCCGAGCGATAACCTGGGCGGCATTCTTGCCGTGGCGGACTGGCTGGCGCGCAGGTCACCGGAGGCCGGCCGCGTGCTTGCGATGTGCGATGTATTGATATCAATGATTCAAGCGCATGAGGTCCAGGGATGCCTCGCGCTCGAGAACTCCTTCAATCGCGTGGGCCTGGATCACGTGGTTCTGGTCAAGGTGGCGAGCACGGCGGTGGTGTCGCGGATGCTGGGGCTCAGCCGCGAGCAGATGTTGAGTGCGGTTTCACTGGCGTGGGTGGATGGACAGGCGCTCCGCACGTACCGGCATGCGCCGAATACAGGATCGCGCAAGAGTTGGGCGGCGGGCGATGCGACGAGCCGCGCGGTGCGGCTGGCGTTGATCGCGAAGACTGGCGAGATGGGCTATCCGAGTGCGCTGACCGCGAAGACATGGGGATTCTACGATGTTAGCTTCAAGGGCAAGGAGTTCGCGTTTCAGCGGCCGTATGGCAGCTACGTGATGGAAAATGTGCTGTTCAAGATCTCGTTTCCGGCGGAGTTTCACGCGCAAACTGCAGTGGAAGCTGCGGTGACGCTGCATGAGCGGTTGGCCGCGCAGGGCAGAACCGCAGCCGATATCGCGCGCGTGACCATTCGCACGCACGAGGCGGCGATTCGGATCATCGACAAGCAGGGGCCGCTCGCGAATCCGGCCGACCGCGATCATTGCATTCAGTACATGGTGGCCGTGCCGCTGATCTTTGGAAGGCTGACGGCGGAGGACTATGAGGACAAGATTGCGCTCGACCCGGTGTGGGGGCCGCGGATCGACGCGGTGCGGTCGCGGGTGATGTGCGTGGAGGATCCGCAGTTCACGGCGGACTACCACAACCCCGAGAAGCGTTCCATTGCGAATGCGCTGACGGTGGAGTTGACCGACGGAACGTATCTGCCAGAGGAAGTCGTGGAGTATCCGTTAGGTCATCGGCTGCGGCGTGCGGAAGGCATTCCGCTGCTGCTGGACAAATTCCGGCGAAACCTCGCCCTGCGGTTCGGGGAGGAGGAGCAGGAGCTGATTCTATCGATATCAATGGATCAGGAACGCCTGGAGAGCACCGGCGTGGCGGAGTTCATGAGTCTGCTGGTGCCGCGAGCGGCGAAGGCGTAGAACGGCAGTGTGTGTGTGAAGCGGGAGGCGGTCGAGATGAGCGTTGTGGAAGCGAATTTCTACTCGGCCATGCTGGATGTGGCGATCGAAGAGGCGAGAGCGGGGCTGGCGGAGGGCGGCATCCCGATCGGAGCGGCCATCTTCCGCCGGGACGGAACGCTCGTAAGCCGTGGACATAACCGGCGCGTGCAGCAGGACGATCCGTCGATCCATGGCGAGACCGATGCGTTCCGGCGCGCGGGACGGCAGCGCAGCTATCGCGACCTGATCATGGTGACCACCTTGGCGCCCTGCTGGTATTGCAGCGGTCTGGTGCGGCAGTTCGGATTCCACACGCTGGTCGTTGGCGAGTCACGCACCTTTCAGGGGGGCGTCGAGTGGCTGCGCGAGAACGGCGTGGAGGTCATCGACCTGGACTCGCAGACGTGCATGGACTTGCTTGGCGGGTTCATCGCCGCGCATCCGCAGGTGTGGAATGAAGACATCGGCGTGGACGATTAGGCCTGCTCAGGAGCGTGTGAGCGCCCGCAGGAGAGAGGCTTCAGCGGGCCAGGCGGACAGCAGATCGGCGTAGGTGGACGCACGATAGTCGGCGAACTCGAAGCCTGGCGAAACGGTGCAGCCCAGCAGAGCCCAGCCGTGCTGCGGTTGTGGCGAGATTGCAGGCAACAGGCGCGAGCCCTGCCAGACGCCGCGTGGGACCAGCAGTTGCGGCCTGTGGCCAGCGCGGAGATATTTGCCCAGGATGAGCCGCTCGCTGCGGCCGCCGGGGTGAAGCTGCAGCATTTCGACCGCGTCGCCGGCGTAATGGTGGAAGAGCTCGTCGCTCGCAAGCAGGTGCATCTCGCTGAAGGTGTCGGGCTCGAGCAGATAGTAGATCGCCGTGCAGGTGCGCCGCGGGCCGTCGTAGCGGCGGTCGCTGAAGGTCTCGCGGCTGAGGGTCTCGGCGGATTCGTAGGTGCGGACGAACCAGCCGCCTTCGCGCGGGTGGGGCTGCAGCTGTAGAAGATGCTTAATCTCGGCCGCGGTCAGCGTGGGTGTGGCATTCATGGATGTGCGATCGCTCTCCTATTGGCAATCATCGCTCGGGCGGGCGGCCCGCTCAGGCTATTCTGAGGGCAATCGCCATTCCTGCTTTGCAAAGCTACCCCAAGGAGACCCGCCGCCAGAATGCGCAGCCGCCTGGAACAGTACTTCCGCTTTGCGGAGCATGACACGAACTGGCGCACGGAGCTGCTGGCCGGGCTGACGACGTTTATCACGATGGCGTACATCATCTTCGTGAACCCGTCGATCCTCTCGGAGACGGGCATGCCTATTGCCGCGGTGACGGCCGCGACCTGCCTGTGCGCGGCGTTCGGGTCCATCCTGATGGGCGCGATTGCGAACTATCCGCTGGCTCTGGCTCCGGGTATGGGGCTGAACGCGTACTTCACGTACACGGTCGTGAAGGGCATGGGCGTGCCGTGGCAGACGGCGCTGGGCGCGGTGTTCTTTTCGGGCGTGATCTTTCTGCTGCTCACCTTTGGGGGCATACGGCAGCGGCTGCTGGCGGCCATTCCCTACCAGCTGCATGCGGCGGTGGCGGGCGGCATCGGGCTGTTCATCGCCTTCATCGGGCTGCGCAACGCGGGGTTGATCGTGCCGAGTAAGGCCACCACGGTAACGCTCGGCAACCTGCATTCGCCGACGACGCTGCTGGCGATCTTCGGAATATTGCTGATCGCGATCCTGCAGGCGCTGCGCGTGCGTGCGGCGATGCTGATCGGTGTGCTGGGGACGACGCTGGTCGGCATCCTCTGCGGCCAGGTGCACTGGACGCCGACGAGCTTCTCTCCGCTGGCGATCCGCGCGACGGCGTTTCACCTGGATTTACGCGGCGCGTTGCACATGAGCGCGCTGGAGATCATCTTCGTGTTCTTGTTTGTGGACCTCTTCGACAACATCGGGACGCTGGTCGCGGTGACCGAGCGCGCAGGACTGATCGCGGAAGACCACACGATTCCGCGGCTGGATCGCATCTTCCTGGCTGACGCGACGGCTACGGTGGTGGGCTCGCTGGCGGGGACCTCCACCGTGACGAGCTATATCGAAAGCGCCTCCGGTGTGGCGGTGGGCGGACGCACGGGAGTGACGGCGATCACGACGGGGCTGCTGTTTCTGCTGGCCATCTTTGTGGCGCCCGTGGTGGGCGCGATTCCGAGCTTTGCCACCTCTCCGGCGCTGATTCTGGTGGGTGCGCTGATGGTGGCGAGCGCGTCGCGGATCGACTGGGAGGAGCCGCGGATTGCGGTTCCCGCGTTCCTGACACTGGTGACGATTCCGCTGACGTATTCGATCGCAACCGGTTTGTCCTTCGGCATTGTGA
>DATLMQ010000001.1:0-13494 GCA_035537215.1 Acidobacteriaceae bacterium | reverse complement strand
TGACCTCCGGATTCTGGATAATAACGATCAGGCGCTGCAACAGATGGATCAGCTCCTGGACACAGGAGATGACAGTAGCGACCCTCCTACCACGTAGTCGGTGGGACGAAGGATCACAAGCTCAGTCGCGCCGCCGGCCTCATACGGCGGCTTCGGTATGACGAGCCCGACTCCCTCTTCACCGAGAGATCTTCGGGATTACGCAGTAGAACAAATCAGCCGCAAGAACTCGCATGAGAGCGTAGGCCTGGCGGCTCTGACCACTTTTAGATACGTGCCATGCAGAGTCTGTCACCAATCCGCGCACTTCAGGTCACCCTGGCCCTGGCGGTCGTACTCACGAGCGGGCTGGCCGGTGCGCAGTACCGTCACAGAAACGTCGTATTAGGAGAGTTCCACACCTTCCAGGAGTCACAGGTGCCGACTCGGCAGGCCCCCGCGCCCATCGAGCGCCGGCCCCCTCACACACAGCCCACGCCACCATCCAACTCCACAGCCCCGAACAGGCCTTCTAGTTACATGGGATCACCCTCGGGCACCCGGGGGGAACACCTGGCCGAGTGGATGAATCAGCACAGCAGCCTTACTCCGGAGCAACAGAAGCAGGCCCTTGAGCAGGAGCCGGGCTTCCGCAATCTGCCATCACAGACTCAGCAACGCATGCGCGATCGTCTTGCGCAGCTCGATGCCATGCCCCCTCAGCGTCGGCAGCGCCTCCTGGATCGCACGGAGGCGATAGAGCACCTCAATCTCGACCAACGCGCCGAAGTGCGCGGCGCTATGCAGCAGCTTGGTTCGCTTCCGCCGGAGCAACGGCGCGCTGTCGCACGGTCCTTCCGCGAGCTTCGCGATCTTCCAGCGGACCAGCGGTTCGCCGCCATGAACTCGGATCGCTATCGCTGGATGAACGATACCCAGCGTTCCGCCCTCGGCAACCTGCTGCGCGTGGAACCACTGCTTCCTCCGCCCGATTCCGCCCGGCAGCGGCAATAACGGCGAGGTCCGATCCGGCGTTGACCCATGGAGGTCGGCTTCCTTCAGCTTCGAAAGAAGTTCTTGACGAGAAACAGCACGTTGGCTGGCCGTTCCGCCAACCGCCTCATGAAATAGGGGTACCACTCAGTCCCGAACGGCACGTAAACCCGCACACCGTACCCGTCTCTCACCAGCCTCCGCTGCAGGTCGCGCCGGATTCCATACAGCATCTGGAACTCGAATGCACTCTTCGCAAGACCACGGGCTTCGACAAAGCGGCACAACCTCTCCACTAGGGCTTCATCGTGTGTGGCGATCCCGCAGAAAACGCCGCTCGTCACCATGCGTTCCATGAGCTTCGCATAGTTGGCGTCCACATCTGTTTTCGCGGCGAACGCAATCTCCGGTGGCTCTTTATAGGCCCCCTTGCACAGCCGAATGCGTATACCCTGGCCCAACAACCGCTCAGTATCAGACTCCGTCCGGAAAAGGTAAGCCTGAAGCACGGTTCCTACTGCGCCCGGGAACGCTGCATGGAGACGCTTCGTCATCGCGATCGTCGCCTCCGTGTACTCCGAACCCTCCATATCAAGGCGCACGAAGTTCTGTGTCCGGTGCGCATGCTCCACGATCTCCCGGACGATCCGCTCGGCCAACGCAGGGCCGTGTGTTGCTGTGCTCAACGCCGGCCGCCCGATCTCCATGCCCATCTGCGTGAGCTTCAGACTCACATTTGCCCGCAGCCCACGGCTCGCGATCTCATCTAGTAGCTGGTGATAGATGGCGGCGCTCGCCTCGGCCTGGGCCACGTCCGTGACGCTCTCCCCAAGCGAGTCCAGCGACACCTCGATTCGCTGCCGGTTCAACTCCACCGCGGCGGCAACTGCCTCTTCCACCGTCGTCCCGGCCACGAAACGTCTGGAGACGCGTCGGCCCAATGAGGATCGCTCAGAAAAAGACCGGAATCCCCGGTGTGTCGAAAGCTGTATGAAAAAGGACCGCAGCAGACTCACCGTGCCCCAGACCTTCGGGACAAGACACCTACCCGCCAATAGTGGAGGGCCAGTGTCACCGCGCCTGCGCCTGACGCACAGATTCAGCCCGGTCCACCTGAGGGGTGATCATCTTGCTGGTGTCCTTCATCGCCGCAATGGCCTCGTCATAGCGGCCGCGGAGCGAGTTCGTCCGGATCTCCGCCATCTCTTCCAGCATCTTCATACCGTCTTTCAGGTAGCTGATGCGGCTCCGTTCATCGTGCCCCCAAGTCACCGGCACTTCCACAACCTTGTACCTTAGCTTCCGGGCGATGAACAGAATTTCCGGGTCGAACCCCCAGCGCTCGATCAACTGCAGCCGGAAGATCGTCTGCGCCGCCTCTCGGCGGAACGCCTTGAAGCCGCACTGGGTGTCTTTATAGGGCAGTCCCATCACCTTGCGCGTCACCCAGTTGAAACAGCGTCCGAAGAAACGGCGGTAGAGAGGCTGATGAATGGTCTGCCGCTGCTTGTCCAGCCACCGCGAGCCGATCGCGATGTCCGCCCCGTCATCCAGTGCGTCAAACAGTCGCTCGGCCTCCTCCATCGGAGAGGAGAGATCCGCGTCCGTAAACATCACTATCTGTCCCGCCGCCTGCAGCAGTCCGTTGCGGACCGAGTATCCCTTGCCGCGGTTTCCGGGGTTGTGGATCAGCTGAAGATTAGGGTGAACATCCATCCAGCGCCTCACGATGGAGGCCGTCGCGTCGGAGGATCCATCATCCACAACTAGCACTTCCGCGTTCCAACCCCGGTCGGAAACACAGGCCAGCACCTGCTCAAGGGCGTGCTCAATGCGAGCACTCTCGTTATACGCCGGTATCACGATGCTTAGGCTGGAAGGGCTCACGTGCTGTCGCGGTTTTGGTCGCGCACCAGCTAGAGAGCGCGCCTGCCCGTGCTGCCAATCATACCGCATCACTCCCAGCAGGCGGAGCAACGTACCGCCTGCTCGGTGCATCCGCAGTCCAAGGCCTCCGTGCGCCCCAGATCTCGCCACTGCTACACTCCCGGTCATGGATCAGGCCGCCATTCCTTCACCCTTTACGCAGCCGCCCTCGGGTGGAGCATCACCCGGCTGGGGTTATCCTCCGCCCCCCTACTATGGTCCATATCCTAGTCCGCAGGGGCGCTCTGGATGGTTCTGGGCAGCCATCTTCGCCGCCATCTTCGGCGTGGTCATCCTGGGCCTTGCCATTACCTTAAGCCGGCTCATCGCTGCGACCACACCCGATGGCAAGGCCAGTTTTGGGCAGCCAAGCATCGCGGTCATCGACCTCTCCGGTGTCATCCTCGATGCCGACAAGATGAATAAACAACTCGAGCGCTTCGGCAACGACAACGGAGTGAAAGCCATTGTCCTGCGCATCAACTCTCCCGGCGGCGGGGCAGCCGCGTCTCAGGAGATCTATCACGAGGTCCTCCGGGTTCGGCAGCAACTCCACAAACCCGTCATTGCCTCCGTCGAGAGCGTAGGCGCCTCCGGCGCCTACTACATCGCCTCCGGTTGCGACCGGATCTACGCCAACCCTGCCTCCGTCGTCGGATCCATTGGCGTCATCATGGAATGGACCAACTATGGCGATCTCCTGCGTTGGGCCAAGCTCAAAAGCGTGAATATCCACGATGGAGAACTCAAGGATGCCGGCGATCCCACCCGGGACATGACCTCAAAAGAGCAGGCGTACTTCAAATCCCTCGTCGATAACATGTACGCACAGTTCATTCAGGATGTCGCTTCGGGTCGTCACGCCTCGCCCGAAAAGATACAGCCACTGGCAACCGGTCAAGTGTGGACTGGAGAGCAGGCTCTGCCTCTCGGACTGATTGATCGGCAGGGCGGCTTCCGCACAGCTTTACTCGACACGGCGCGCCAGGTGGGCATCAACGGTGAACCTCATCTCGTCATGTCGTCCCGCGACCGGCACGGCCTGCTCGGCCTTCTCACCAGCGAAGACGCCACTGACCTGATACCCACGCCGTCCAAATTGCTGGACAACGCCCCCGGCTTCTACTTCCTGTGGAAATAGCTGCGGGGAGTAAGTTGCGAGTAACTGAAGAGAGTAGCTCCGCCCCAAAAGCCTGCTCGCTCCTGGCAGTACTCCGAATTGTGGGGCGAGCCCAACGACTACTACCCAGGTAACGTTACCTTGCCCCGGAAGCACCTGAGTTGCTACGACGCTCGTCTAAGAATGCTCTTAGAAACGCAATCTGCCGGTGTATAACACCCTAAGTACCTCTGCAATCCCTCAATAGTCGCTCATGTTTGGAGGCCCGGAATGCGTTTTAAGCTCATCCTGTGCGGTGCAGCTCTTACTCCCGCTTTGCTGTTGACAGGTTGCGGCGTCGGCACCACCGCAAGCTTTGCCCCCGAAATGACCTCCCCCGGAATCTCCGGGAGATCCTTCGGCGGCCAGCAACCGGTCGTCGGCGCCACGATCTCCGTAGTCGGCGTCGGCACCTCTGGTTACGGTTCGCGTGGAACGATCCTGGCCTCTACCCAGACCGATAGCTCCGGGAACTTCAGCTTCGCTCCAGGCGCGTACAGCTGCCCTCAGACCGACACCCCGGTTTACCTGCTGGGCATCGGTGGTGACGCCGGCTCCGGCAACAATCCCTCAGCAGTTCTCGCAGCCGGCCTGGGCACTTGCACAGCTGCCAAGAACAGCTTTGTTGTGCTGAATGAGGTCACCACGGCCGCCGTCGCGACCGCGCTCGCGCACTTCTTCTCGCCCACCCTCGGTGGTTCCAACGCCGCGAACGACTGGTTCGGTGGCCCATCCGTAACTGCTGGCGGCGTAGTCAACTACTCCCGCGGCCTGGTTCTCGGTAATAGCTACACCATTCCTGCCATGGTCAGCAATGCGGTAGGCGCACCGAACCAGGCTCATGACGGCTATGCGGTCGATACGAACAAGATTAACACTATCGCCAACGTACTCGCGGCCTGCGTCAACTCCTCCGGCTCAACCAGTACCACTGAAACCAAGACCACCTGCGGCAAGCTGTTTCGTTACACCACGCCCCCAAGTGGCACCACGCGGCCGTCCGATACCCTCCAGGCTGCCGTGCAGATGGCGCTCTACCCTGACCAGAACGTCACCAATATCTTCAGCCTGATCACCACCCAGGCGCCGTTCGCTGGTATGGCCGCAGCACCTAATGACTGGACCATCGGCATCAGCTACACCAGCTCCGGCCTCGGCCTTGCCGTAAACACGGGCACGGTCAGTACCCTGGACATCGACAACGCCGGCAAGGTTTGGTTCCCGAGCAACGCGTCCGGCCAAACCGGCGCTGCCTACTTCGACCCCAAGAGCCAGACATTCAACGGCCCCTTCAACTCCACCGGCCTGGTGCATCCGCAGCAGGTGGCAATCGATGGAAACGGCTTCGCCTGGTTCAATGATTCGGGAGCCAGCTCGGTGTCCGGGTACCTCTACACTGCCCCCACCACAACCCACTCCCTCACCCTCGCCAACACTGTTTCCAACACCGTGACAGTGGATAACGCGAATCGGGTTAACTTCGGGACAGTAAACGGTGGAACCAACGGCCTCGCCCGTGTCTCCATCGACTACAGCACCTACACTCCCGTCTCCGGCGTCACCTTCCCCCTTCCGACCAGCTCCGTGACCGGAGATGCGGTGGGCGGTGTAGCCGAGACCCTTGTCAACGCCGCCACGTCCCAGATGCGTTCCTACTACGTCTCTCCCGCAAACGCCGTGACCGACGTGGTCAACGCTAACGACAACAGCGGTCAGGTCATCTTCACCGGCAACGACTTCGTCTCGGTGCGGTCATACTCGGGCGCCGGCAATGCCAACGACGGTCTCTGCATCTACTCCGCGCAGGCCTGCTACAACTTCCGCGGCGGTCTCACCAACAGGGCACAAGGTATAGCCATCGACGGCGCCTCCAATCTCTGGATTGCGGAGAGTGGGAACGCTGCCATCCTCAATGTGCCTGTCAACAACCCCGGCGGCTCTGGCGGCGCTGTCTATCTGAACAGCAACGGCGTGCTCAACATTCTCTTCCATGAGTATCCACACGGCTCCGCCAACGGTGGAACCCTGGCCACTCCATACGGCATCGGGATCGATAACGAGGGCAACGTCT
Organism: Acidobacteriaceae bacterium; assembly: GCA_035537215.1. Lineage (GTDB taxonomy): Bacteria > Acidobacteriota > Terriglobia > Terriglobales > Acidobacteriaceae > Granulicella. The sequence goes on along the minus strand of DATLMQ010000001.1, from coordinate 7,366 downwards.
GGGTCAGCAACGCCGGCTGCACGGTAACCAGCTGCGCTCCCGGCAGCTTCACCCTTACCGAGATCGTCGGCGCGGCCACCCCGACCATTACACCCGTGTCCTATCAGATCACCACGGACGCCAACCTGGTCGGCACTGAACCCGCCTACTAGAACGCCATAGCTCCACAAGGCCCGTGCCTCGGCATGGGCCTTTTTTCTTGGACCGGATCGCTCCGCAGGGGATCTCCGATGCATCTCAACTGGCAAAGTCGTTACGCATACGCTATTGTGTGCCATTGAATTGCATTGATCCGGTGAGGAAAGTCCTTTTCTCACATACACTAAGGGGCACGGGACCGCACTTGCCAGCGACCTCTGACTCGGAGAACTCCGTATGACCAAAGCCGATCTAGTCGACCAGGTCACCGCTCTTGGTGATCTCACGCGCCGCGACGGCGAGGTGATCGTCGACACCCTCTTCGATTCGATCATCAGCGCTCTGCGATCCAACGACAAGGTGGAGGTTCGCGGCTTCGGCAGCTTTCGCACCCGGCAGCGAAACTCCCGCACCGGACGCAACCCCAAGACCGGCGCCACCGTGGCCGTTCCTGCAAAGCGAGTGCCCTTCTTCAAGCCGAGCAAGGAGCTGCGCGACCTCGTGAATCCCACAGGTGCTCCCACAGCGGACGAAGCTTCGCCGAACGGCTCAGCTGGGACCGTCGACCCCCACCACCCGCCTCCGATGTAGTTGCGCCCAACCTCTACACGTCTACGGAATGCGGCGGCCATGAAGCATTCCACACAATCGGGCCCTCCGAAAGTCTCAGGGCGCAGGCTGGCTATACCGTAGACTCGGCATTCATGACCCCAGCCATTGCCGTACACGACCTGAGCCGCACGTTCAACACCTTCACGGCTGTGGACCACATTGATCTTGCTGTGCAACCCGGGCAGTTCTTCGGGTTCCTTGGCCCCAATGGCGCCGGCAAATCCACCACGATCAAGATGCTCACCGGCCTCCTCGCCCCGAGCACCGGAACCATCCAGATTCTCGGCGAGAATCTCCTGACGAATCCCCTCGAGGTCAAGCGCCAGATCGGCGTCGTCCCTGAGGGCATGGCCCTCTTTGGACGCCTGACAGCCGCAGAATACCTTGAGTTCGTGGGGCGCATGTATGGTCTCGATCGGCAGACCACCCGCGAGCGCAGCGAAGAGCTCCTTGACTTCATGGGCCTCGCCAACGAGCGCAAGAAGCTCGTGGCTGACTATTCGCACGGCATGGGCAAGAAGCTGGCCTTGGCCGCAGCCGTCATTCACGGCCCCAAAGTCCTCTTCCTTGACGAGCCCTTCGAAGGCGTCGATGCCCTCGCTGCCGGCCTCCTCAAATCCATGCTCCTCGGCATGATCGCGCGTGGAGCGACCATCTTTCTCACCTCCCACGTGCTCGAGATCGTGGAGCGTCTCTGCTCGCACATCGCCATCCTGCACCGTGGACGCATCGTTGCCAATGGATCTCTCGATGAGCTGCGCGAAGGTGTGCAGGCGCGCCTCGCTACGGGAGAGGCGGAGGCCCCCTCTTACCCTGGCGAGAAGGCCACACTTGAGCAGATCTTTGTTTCCATCGTCGGGGGCGAGCAGAGCGTTCTGCGACCCGAAGGCGAGCTCGCATGGCTGAGCTAACTCAACCTCGCCCTGCCCGCTGGACCTCGCGCCAGACCATCGTCCAGTTCCGCGCCGTCGCATGGCTTCGCTGGCGCATCCTCGTCAACGGCTTTCGCCGCAAAGGTGGGGCCAGCGAGATCGTAGCCCGCATCATTCTGTATCCCGTCGTCGTCGCGTTCGCTCTGTTTCCGACCGTAGGCTCCGGCATCGCAGCCTGGTACTTTACGCGCAACGCCCTACTCGGACACGTCGATTGGCTTCTCTGGGGAGCCTTCTTCCTTGGCCAGTTTCTCAGCATCAACCTCGGCCGGCCCGGAACCACCTTCAACCCCATCGAGCTCATCCGTTTCCCGGTCCGGTTGCGAAGCTTTGTCGCGATCCGGCTCTTCTTCGGTATGCTCGCGCCCGCAAACGTGCTCGTCGTCATGATCTCGCTGGCTATCGCACTTGGCATCGGCATGGCGCTGCCAGGGCTCCTATTCCCGGCATTCGTTGCGTTGGGAGTCTTCGCCCTCGCCAACGTCCTCTTCACCAGAATGATCTTCGCCTGGGTCGACCGCTGGCTCTCTACACGCCGCGCCCGCGAGGTCTTTACCGCGCTTGTCTTTGTCGCTTCGATGGGCTTCCAGTGGCTCAACGTAACGTTGAATCCCGCCTACAACCACCATCATGAGCAGGCCTTCTATGGGCAATACCTTCGAGGAACCGTGCATTTCCTCCACCGCATCCATCCCATCCTCGCCTTCCTTCCCCCCGAACTGACCACGACGGCCTTGCTGTCGCAGGAGCGCGGAAGCGCGTTCCTGTTTTTCACCTATGTCGCCGCGACGGCGCTATTCGGTGTGGCCTTCCTGACCGTCTTCGCCCTGCGCACGCGGACCGAGTTTCACGGCGAGGCCCTCAGTGATGTCGCGAACGCCGTAGCGGCCACCCCGCGACGGAGAATCAGTCGCGCCCTTCGGCTACCGGCCCGGGCCCTCAATCCCTCCGAACGGCGTCGCTCTGTACTTCTCGGCATGCTCGGCAAAGAACTGCTCTATGTGCGGCGGAACACCGGCCTCTTCTATAGCCTCATCGTTCCCATCCTGATGGTGTTCCTCTTCGCCACCCGCATTTCCGCCCACGGGAACTCCTTCTGGCTTCTTCCCGCAGCCATAGCCTACGTCCTCTTCGGCGTCATGCCCCTGAGCTACAACATCTTCGGTCTCGAAGCTACGGGCATGCAGTTCTACTTTCTTGCCCCTATCCGGCTCCGAGATCTCTTTCTCGCCAAAAATCTGCTGAACGTCCTGCTCGCGGCCATTGAAGTCGCCACTGTGATCGCCATGTTGACCTACATGGGAGTGCGCCCGAAACCGGAGCTGATCATAGTCAGCCTGCTCTGGGCAGCATCCACTCTGCTCATCGGAATGACCCTCGGCAATCACCGCTCTGTGCGCGCGCCCATGCGCATCGAATTCTCCCGTGCGGCCGGTAAACAGGCCTCACCCCTCAGTGCACTTATGAGCATGGGGGTGCTGATCGGCTTTGCTGCCCTGGGCTGGGGAATCCTTCTGCTGGTTGCCATGTTCCATATCGAGACACTGCTCGTCCCGATCTTCGCCTGCCTGGCCGCAGCCGCATCCGTCCTTTACATCTTGGGCCTGCGGAAGCTCGAGAGCTTCACCCTAGTCAATCGCGAAGCTCTCCTCAGCATGCTCTGCAAGCAATAGCGTCGCCCGCTACTCCGCGCCCCTGGCTCCGATCACGCTCAACATTCGGCCTGTAAAGCCGTGTTCCCCACGATGGCTGAAATAGCGCAGCCGCCCATCCTTGAGCCGTGTGCACGCCGTACATTCCGCCCCCACACTGATGGATTCCGCGTTCATCCCCGCATCCAGCAACTGCCGCCGGTTCGCCTCCACCAGGTCCAGGTGAATCTGCGGCCCGATGTTCGAGTGCCCTGGCGCTCGCGCCGTCAGAAACAACAACGGATACTTGTCCCGCACCGGATCTGAGTCATATACCTCCGAGAACAGCTCCCGCACATAGCTGAACTGGCTCTCAAAGTCGAACCGCACCTCTTCCCCCACTGCGAAGCAGCACGCTCCAATCGCCGGTCCGATCGCCGCAATCAGATCCTTTGGCCGCGATCCATAGCGTAACCGCATCGTCCCGATCCCTCGCTCCACCATCCGCGCCAGCGTCCCCCGCCATCCAGCATGGAACGCCGCCACCGCCCTGTGCCGAACATCCGCTACCAGCACCGGCACGCAGTCTGCGGTCACCACTCCCAACACCACGTCCGCCCGATCGGTCATCAGGCCATCTCCGCGCAGCACCGCCCGCCCTTCCGCCGTTGCGAGGGGCCCCATGTTCCGCTCTACCGTCCGAATCATCCCGCTATGAAATTGTCGTACCGTGACAAGTTCACCCGCCTCCGGGCCCGCCACCGCCTCCACAAAGCGCCTGCGGCTCACCGCAATCACCTCGTCGGAGTCCTCCCGCGTCCATCCAAGGTTCTGGTCATCCTTACCGTACGCCTGGCAGACTCCACCTTCGCGTGTACTGAACCCGGCTCGGAGCCACGGAAAAGCCTCCCATTCCGCGGGCCGGATCACTCCCGGCGCAGAAGCTCGCTTCTTCGCCGTCGAGCCTGCCTGCACAGAGACGGCCGTTGACTTGGGCTGGCGAACACGCTCCCCACCCTCCCAGCTTCCCGCACGAGTCGCCCGCCGCCCATGCTGCAGGCCAACACTCGCCAGCACTGCATCCACCGCGTCGATCGCTTCCGCACTCTCTCGCCAGTCACTCACACAACCGATTGTAACGAGGCCCCGCAGACCCCCGCAGCAGCGCCCTTCCAATTAAAATAAAGTGGGCCCGCTTTCGGGCGGGCCCTTGAGAGGCTTTATGGGGAGGGGAAACACTGAAGGAATAGTAGGGGTACCCAGAAGGGGCAAAAAGGGGAATTTACATCGGGTGGGACAGTTCTGAATAGCCTCTCAGTTACTCGATTAGACGCATGACTCCCTATGAGGTTGCATACTCCTCTAACATTTGTTGCCGCGCTCACCAGCATGGCAACCCTTGGCGTCACTGTGCGTCCAACCTCGGGAGCTTGAAGCACATTTCGGCCGGTCGCACGCCTCGTACTCGCACCTCTTCCCACGCACTAAGACCGGAGCCGCTTGCACCTCAAGCATTTCGGCGGTACGATACCGCGTTGCCACGCATGCCTACAAGCTCCCAAGTCGCCTCTCATCTGCTCCGCTCACGCATCGGTAAACTCTGCATCGCCATCATCGGCAACTCCGCCGACGAGATGCTCGAGAAGGCCGCTGTCGCGCTGAAAGACACCACTTTCCTCGAGTTCCGGCTCGACTACCTGCCCGAGCCCGCTGCCGCCCTTGCTCCCATCGGTCAGTTCCTCTCCGACCACGGCGGAACCATCGCCATTGCCACCTGCCGCTGCAAGGAAAATGGCGGCCGCTTCAACGGCTCCTCCGAAGCTGCCCTCGGGATTCTCCTGAAGGCCGCCTCCTCGGGCTTCCAGCTCGTCGATGTCGAGCTGGAGTCCATCGAACGGCTTCCCCCCGACACTATGGGAAAGCTGCGCGAGACCGGCATCGGCGTCATCCTCAGCTTCCACGACTTCAAGGCCACCGGCGACCTCGATGCCGTCTACCGGCGCATGGAACCCTTCGCCCCCGATTACATGAAGGTCGTTCCCACCGCAAACTCTCTGGCTGACAACCTCACGCTGATGAAGTTCATCGAGCGCACGGAAGATCGCTCCAGCGCCAGCATCGTCGGCATCTGCATGGGCGAGCCTGGCGTCATCTCGCGCGTGCTCGGCCTCCGCGCCGGCTCTGCCTTCACCTTCGCCGCCGCCACTGCCGGAGACGAAACCGCACCAGGTCAGATCACCGCCCGTACCCTCATCGAGACCTATCGCATCGAGCAAGTCGATGTCGCCACCAAGGTCTACGGTGTCGCCGGCGACCCCATACGCTCCTCACTCTCTCCGATCATGCTCAACACGGCCTTCCGCCGCGAGACGGTCAACGCCGTCTACCTTGCCCTGCAGACAAAGGACGCGGAAGATCTGTTCAAGCTCGCCCGTGAAGTTCCTATCCAGGGGCTCAGCGTCACCATGCCGCTCAAGCAGGCGGTTGTCCCTTTTCTGGAGCGCACCGATCCACTCTCCACCAAAATCGGCGCCGTCAACACCATCTCGCGCCTGCCCGATGGCAAGTTCTACGGTTTCAATACCGATGTTGCCGGAATCATCGTGCCGCTCGAGCGCCGCCTGAGCCTGCGTGACGCCAAAATCCTCGTGCTCGGCGCCGGAGGCTCGGCCCGCGCGGCGGTCTTCGGCTGTCGAGACAAGGGAGCCGAGGTCTGCATCTACAATCGCACCCCGGAGACCGCGCAGAAGCTTGCCCGCCAGGCCGGGGCCAAGACTATCAAGCGCGAAGCTCTCGCCAAGACCAGCTTCGACGTCATCATCAACGCCACCCCCGCGGGTATGGCCGGCAACCAGACGTCCACGCTCCTCGAACCCGACGAGCTGAACGCCCGCTTCGTCTTCGATCTCGTCTACAACCCGCTTGAGACTCCGCTCCTTCGCATGGCCCGCCAGAAAGGCATCGCTGTCATCTCTGGTGTCGAGATGTTTGTTCAACAGGGCGCGCGCCAGTTCGAAATTTGGACCGGCAAGCCCGCACCAGAGGACGAGATGCTGCGCGTCGTGCTCCACGCGCTCCGCCAGGGGGGCGATACCAGCACCCCCGACCTTACCGCAGGCTCCGCCCGGTCCGCCACCAGCGACTCACCGCAACCCGTATCGCACGCCGACCCTGAGCCGAGCGTGACCCAGCCCCCGCGTCCCTCAGCTCCGGGCACACCTGGCCCTTCCGCCGCGCAAACCAGGCCTCTCAGTAGAGAGACCGCCAGCACCAGCCCTCGGGCCGCCGCGCTCCCGCCTAAATCCGTGTCCAGACCCGCGCCGGAGAAGTCCGCTCCCGAGAAGAAGCCATCCGCCACCCCCGGCAAACCGGCTCCCAAAGCGGACGTTAAAGTGGACACCCGGTCGGACCTCAAGAGCACCCCCGGTCGAAAGCCCCCCGCCCCGGCTCCAGCGGTTCCGAAAAAGGTGGCCAAAGTGGCTGCCGCGCCGGTCAAGGCAAAGTCCCCAGCCAAGCGGACCCGCTAGGTCCGAAGACCTCTGGCCCGCTTCACACCGCTATTCACCGCCCCACCCTCGGCGTGAGTTCCCAGCCCTAGACTACGAACTCACGCCCTATCCACCCTTGCAACGCCTCCATGCTCGTCTCCCGTCCTAGGAACGCCTGCACCAGCTCCCGCGCCGGTTTTGATCCGCCCGGCTCCAGCACCGTCTTTCGATAGCGACTGGCCACCGGTCCGCTCAACAGCTGGTCCGCACTCCCGTGCGCAAACTCCGCAAAGAACTCCAGCGCGATTACCTTGTCGTAGAGGTACGTGTAGTAGTTCGAGGTGTAGCCCACCAGGTGCGTGAAGGCTGCATACATCCGGTTCCCATCCACGAACTCATACGCGCTGAACCGGTCATACCCTTCTCGCAGGAGGTTATCGAGATCCAGGTCCGCCGCCCGCCGGTCGTGCGTCTCCATCGAGTACGTCGCGTACACCACCTGGGTCAGCGTGCTCAGGGCACGTCCATGCGCACTCGCCCGCGTCATCCGCGACACGGTCTCCTC